>JBHJNR010000407.1:0-3161 GCA_050330615.1 Cyanophyceae cyanobacterium | reverse complement strand
CCACAACTGCGCCGCTCTCGCAAAGCCCGCAGCCCTGACTTAGAATCGCTGACATCCAATAGAGCAGGGGTATCTGCTCCCCCCAGTTCGGGCACATACTGGCGGATATAGTCTCCCTCCGGATCAAACTTGACTGCCTGGGTCGAGGGGTTGAAAATCCGCATCGGTTTGGCATCCGTGCCCACGCTGGCGCTCCATTGCCAGCCGCCATTATTGGCCGCTAGATCCCCATCCACTAGCTTTTGCATAAAGTAGCGCTCCCCCCAGCGCCAGTCGATCAGCAAATCTTTGGTCAAAAAGCTGGCCACCACCATCCGACAGCGGTTGTGCATCCAGCCGGTTTGATTGAGCTGGCGCATGGCGGCATCCACCAGTGGATAACCGGTTTGGCCCTCACACCAGGCTTGAAACTGATCGGACTTGTTGTCCCAGACTAGGGCATCAAAAGGCTGCCGATAGCAGTTGGTTTCCAGATGCGGCCAATGGAACAGAACATATTTGTAGAACTCCCGCCAGCACAGCTCCTGTCGCCACGTGGTCAGGCTGTCGGTCTCCTCATCACTGCGGATATGAGCTTCTGCTAATACAGTGGCCTGCCAAACCTGCCGGATGCCGAGGGTGCCCCACCGCAGATGGGGGCTCAAGCCCGAGGTGCCTTCTACCGCCGGAGTATTGCGCTGCTCGGCGTAGCCCCAGATCCCGGATCCCTGGCAAAACTGATCGAGTTGATCCAATGCCGCCTGCTCGCCAGCGGGTTCTAAGCTCTGGTCACAGCTCAAGCCCAGATCTGACAAGCTTGGCAGGGGCAGGCTTGGCAGGGGCAATGTTTCTAACTCAGGAGTTTGAATCCGAGCGGGTTTTGGTAGGGGAGCTGCCTTGGTCAGGGTACTCCAGTTGCGCCAAAACGGGGTAAAGACAGAGTAGACTGCCCCCGCTTGGGTTTTGACCTGATCCACGGGATGGAGCAGCATATCTTGATGAGAGTGGCCAGGGATCCCCTGCTGAGCCAATGACTCCATCACCGCCTGATCCCGCCTCAGGGCGTAGGGCTCCACATCTTGATTCCAATGCACTGCTGTTGCCCCCGCCTGCTCAGCCAGTTGTGGCAACACCTGCACGGGATCCCCTTGGCGCACCACCAGGGATCCCCCCAGTTGGGCATAGCTGAGCTGTAGCTCCCGCAGGGCATCCAGCATATAACTGACACGGGCCGGGGCGGTGTCAGGTCTGGACAGAATATCCGGGTCTAAGACAAAAACCGGGATGACCTGATCACTCTGTTGGGAAGCCACGTGAAGAGCTTTGTTGTCATGGACGCGGAGATCACGCCGGTGCCAGACCAGAACAGGGGATGCCATGAAAATGCAATGACCAGACGGGATCCCCACTCTATCAAAGCTCGATCAGGTAAGGGGGCGATTAGGTGAGGGGGCGATCAGGTGAGGATCCCGCAAGTGAGTGAGATTAGTGGTCTAGGTGCTGGGTGACGGAGTAGGGGCAATGGCCACAGGTGCCGGAGGCGGTGGGCTGGTGCTGACCGTCTTGATAACCCATGCTGTAGGCGGTCTCGGCTAGAGAGAGGCTCAGCTGGGTCAACTTGAGCGAGATCAAGGGATCCAAGGGCTCGGTGATATCTAACAAAAACTTCTCAAACGAGAGCCGCATCACATCAGGGGGCTTACTCATCAGGGCACTCCTGTCATCAGCCGATGACGATAGGTATTTCTACTGGCTGCAAATATTGGTTCTGCCCACCTTAAGGGGGGAGTTTGAATTGACTGGTATCCCAGATCACCATTTTCAAGGTTATGGGGTTTAATCCTAGGTCAAAATGCATATTTTGGGTTTTCTGAGGGAAATCGTTATGTTTTTTAATAATAAAGCCATGCAAATGAGAGGCTGATGACAACGGTAGGGAGATTGATTGATCTGGGGATCCCAAACAGTGCCCTCAAGAAAGATAAGGTAGAGAACGTGAGCACAGGATCCCAGCATGGCGACAACAAGACGAGTAGAACTAGTGGCAGAGCTGATTCGGCGCGAGGTCAGCCAGATGCTGATATCGGGGATTAAAGACGACCGGGTGGGGGCGGGCATGGTCAGTGTCACCTCGGTGGATGTCTCAGGCGATCTCCAGCACGCCCGCATCTTTGTCAGCATTTATGGCACTGAGGAGGCTCAGCAAGAAACGATGGAAGGACTGGCCGCAGCCACCAGTTTTGTCCGCCGCCAAGTGGGATCCCGGCTGGGGCTACGGCGGACGCCAGTGGTGGTGTTTGCCCAAGACACCTCTCTGGAACGGGGCACCAAGGTTTTGGCCCTGCTCAACCAGTTGGAGCGGCAGCGGGAGGAATCTGTAGATCCTTCTTTAGACCCTTCTGGGGATCTTGATGTTGAGGACAGTGCAGTGGAGAGTCCTGTAATGGCTGACCCTGTAATGGCTGACCCTGTAATGGCTGACGGGGACTACAACGAAGACGAGGATGATGATATCGACCCTGATCTCAAGGACTGAAGCTGGTCTGTGAAGGCAGCGATATCTGACGCCCCTCGATCCAGTTGGCTCATATCGACGGGTATCACAGCTCCCCATCCTTCCGCTGGAGTTGGTGGTTCCGCCATCAGCGATTGATGCATCTGCTCCAAAATGGCAGTGGGGACTTGGCGATCTCGCTGCTGATTCCACTGCTGACAGATCTGGAGGGGGGTGATCAGGTGCCAAGCTATCCAAGCCCAAGGATCCGTGGTAATCAAGCGCAGCTTTTGCATCAAGTCTAGGCGGCGAGAACGAACAGCATTGGTGGCATCGTAAACCACAGGGATCCCGTGGCTCAGAGACGCTTTGATCTGGGCCAAGATCTCCCTCTCGATCTCCAGCCAGGATCCTTGTATTGAGGGATCCCCGTAGAGTTGCTGACGAATCTGGTCGGTGGAAACGATGATTTGAGACAAACCCAGCCGCACCAAATCAAGAGCCAATGTTGATTTGCCGCTACCAGGACAACCCACCAAACAGTGGCAAAGACTGTCATGTTTCAGGGTTGGTAAACTACCCCGCGCTACAGAGCGCGGAGCCTTCAATAGCCCTGAGCCGAACATGATCCGCAAGGGAACACGCCCAGCCCGAACCTTCAGGCGAGTTTACAATTCGCCCCAATGTT
>JBHJNR010000406.1:0-2634 GCA_050330615.1 Cyanophyceae cyanobacterium | reverse complement strand
AACACATGATCTGGGATCCCGACACCCAACCAGAAGATCAATAGGGGGCAGGGATCCTAATCAGACTGCTACAGTAGAGGATAAACCTTTTCGATCCCTGTTTCCTGTATCGCAAGATCCCTAGACCTATCAACTGGTTTTGATCCCATTAATTGGTTCTCATGAGTTGCTCTTGGGGTGCTCTTAGACCTCATAGCAAGCCTGACTCATAGCAACCATTCCTGATCATCGCTTGATGGCTGGATGACTGATTATTGTCTTCCCCATATTAAATTCATTTAACAGAGGCGCTTCTGTGATTTCCGCATCTTCTTCCCTCACTTCCTCTCAGTCCCCTAGCCCGGATCCCTATCGCCGCCAGATGGTGGTCATTCTGGACTTCGGATCCCAGTATTCGGAGCTGATCGCCCGCCGGATCCGAGAGACGCAGGTGTACTCAGAAGTCTTGCCCTATCGCACCACAGCTGAACAGTTGAGACAATTGGCCCCTCACGGCATCATTTTGTCGGGTGGGCCTAATTCCGTCTACGAAGAACATGCCCCCCTCTGTGATCCGGAGATCTGGAACCTCGGGATCCCGGTCTTGGGGGTCTGTTATGGGATGCAGCTGATGGTGCAGCAGTTGGGAGGTGGAGTTGAACCCGCAGAGAGAGGAGAGTATGGCCGCGCAGCGCTCCATATTAGCGACCCCACCGATCTGCTCACCAATGTGGAGGAGGACAGCACCATGTGGATGAGCCACGGGGACTCTGTGACCCAACTGCCCGAAGGGTTCGAGATCCTGGCCTCCACCGACAACACCCCCTGTGCCGCCATTGCCCACCATGAGCGTGCTCTCTATGGAGTTCAGTTTCACCCAGAGGTGGTGCATTCTGATGGTGGCCAAGCCTTGATTCGCAATTTCGTCTATCACATCTGCCATTGCGAGCCCACCTGGACGACAGATGCTTTTGTGGAAGAAACCATTCGCGAAGTGCGGGCCAAGGTGGGATCCGCTCGGGTGTTGTTGGCCCTCTCTGGCGGGGTGGATAGCTCGACACTGGCCTTCTTGCTGCACCGAGCCATTGGCGATCAGCTGGTTTGTATGTTCATTGACCAGGGCTTTATGCGCAAGCAGGAGCCAGAGCGTCTTCTGAAGCTATTCCAAGAGCAATTTCATATCCAGGTTCACTATGTGGAAGCTCAAGAACGCTTTTGGCAGCGACTCGAAGGGGTGACGGATCCCGAAGAAAAGCGTAAGCGCATCGGGGCTGAATTTATCCATGTTTTTGAGGAAGAATCGCGCCGGATCGGGCCATTTGACTACCTGGCCCAAGGCACCCTCTACCCTGATGTCATTGAGTCTGCCAACACCAACGTGGATCCCAAAACAGGGGAGCGAGTGGCCGTCAAGATCAAGAGCCACCACAATGTGGGCGGGCTACCCGACGATCTGCGCTTTAAGTTGGTGGAGCCGCTGCGCAAGCTATTCAAAGACGAAGTGCGGCAGGTGGGTCGTTCCTTAGGATTACCTGAGGAAATCGTCATGCGGCATCCTTTCCCAGGGCCAGGTCTGGCGATTCGGATCATCGGAGAGGTCACCCCCGACCGGCTGGCTTTGCTGCGAGATGCCGATATGATCGTGCGGCAAGAGATCAACCGCTCCGGCCTCTATCCCCAATTGTGGCAAGCCTTTGCAGTCTTATTGCCCAGCGTCCGCTCGGTGGGGGTGATGGGAGATAAGCGCACCTACGCCTATCCAGTGGTAGTGCGCATGGTCAGCAGTGAGGATGGCATGACAGCAGACTGGGCCCAGGTGCCCTACGAGTTATTAGCCACCATCTCTAACCGCATTGTCAACGAAGTACCCGGCATCAACCGCGTGGTCTATGACATTACCTCCAAGCCGCCTGGCACCATCGAGTGGGAGTAGCCTTAGGGAGGCTGGGTTGAGGTCAGACTAGGGCGATTGACGGGTGTTGATTGTTTTTCAGTGTTTAGCCTCTGATGTTTAGCCTCTGTAGACGGTGGCAAGACCAGTGGTGTAACCCTGCTAGCGAAGCTGGGCAAAGAGAGCTTGAGCAGCGATCGGCTTCTCTTGATCTCGTCAGACATTTCAGACGAGGTGGCGACCGTTGCGGGTGGGCATCAACAGGATTCTCTTGGCGAAAAAAACAAGAACGATTATCATTATCATGTCGACCAGCTTACCGAATCGAGAGGCGTAGTGATTCAACTGCACGATTTGGCCCCAGCCCAGCTCACCCTAAAGGGAGAGCAGGCACAGGCACCCCAAGACAGGCTACTTAGGATCCGTCATACCTGTGCTCATATCCTGGCAATGGCAGTGCAGCGGCTGTATCCAGGGACTCAGGTGGCTATTGGGCCTTGGACAGAGACAGGGTTTTTCTACGATCTTGATGTGCCGGTATCGCTAACGGAGGCAGATCTGCCCAAGATTGAGGCCGAAATGCGGCGGATCATGCTCGAAAACTTGCCGATCATTCGGGAGGTGGTGAACCGAGACGAGATTCAAGCGGAGATTGAACGGTTGAAAGAATCCTATAAGCAGGAACTTTTGCAGCGGATCCCCCCAGAGGAAACCATCACTCGTTATTTCATTGGCAATCCCGATAGCGGTCGCTGGGATCAGCC
>JBHJNR010000405.1:0-5126 GCA_050330615.1 Cyanophyceae cyanobacterium | reverse complement strand
GGAGGTGCCCGGACTGGGAGAGATCTTCTCGGCGTCCTACAGCACCCTGACCGCCACACGACCCGCCCCCGACCGCTGGACTTATAGCCCAGACTTATTTGGCTTCCCGTTGGTGGGGGCAGTATCCCGCATTCATCGCATGGTGGATCTGTTTGGCCCTGTGGCATCGGTCAGCTGTCAAGCATCATTTGACGGTAGCGCTATGCCCCATCGCTATGCCAGTTGTCTGTGTGCGGCCCAACTCAACTTCGTCAGCGGACTCCAGGCCACTGTCACCTATGGCAAAGGAGAATCGATCTGGCGCTCTCAGCGCACGCTGGAAATTAATGGCCAACGGGGCGGGCTCCTGATCGAGGGAGAACAGGCGGTGCTGCTGCGACCCGATGGGGCCCATGCCTTAGATGTGGGATCCCGGCGGGGGTTGTTCTACCAAGACACGCACATGGTGCTGGATCATCTTTTTCATGATCAGCCCCTCTATGTCAAAACCGAGCAAATGCTGCACGCTCTTGCGGTGGGGGTAGCCGCCGAACAGTCGGCCAAGACTCAAACCTGGGTCAAGCTATAAGCGCCCATTCACGCATCCAAAAAGTTAAATAAATGCCAGTGGATACAAGAGATACTCGGCATAAAATAGCCGCCAGATCAGGAAATAGTACTCCATGATGGCTTGGGGATCCTTGCTGGAGAGACGATGACGGTAATACCCCAGGATCCCAGCTGCTGCCAGATGCGTGCTAGACAGGATCCCCACATTCACCTGCGGCAATAGCACCGAGCCCAGGATCCCGAGGATCAGGTAACTGCCCACCAAGATCCCCACCGCAGCGTTCAAGACGGGCAGGGCACCCCATTGCAGCGAAAAGGTGGCAATCTGAAACCGTCGATCCCCCTCCATATCGGGAATGTCCTTGAAGACAGAGATCACCACCCCAAAGATGGTGATGAAGACCACTAAGGCCAGGATCGCCCCCTCCAGCCGCACTGACCCGGTCATCGCCTGCTGAAAGGCCGCAAACAGCCCCAGGTTGACGATCCAGCCCCGTACTACTGTGATGGAAAGTGCTGCCATGAAGGGGAATCGCTTCAGCCGCAGCGGGGGTAAGGAATAGGCGGTGCCGATCAGGGCACTCAAGCCCACCGTCAGCACCAGATAGGGTATCTGCATCCAGGAGAGCAGGATCCCCACTGAGCCACAGACCCCGATGATCCCCCAGCCCTGTCGCACCGTCAGATCGCCAGCTGCGATGGGCAACCAAGGCTTGTTGATCCGGTCAATCTCAACATCCGTCAGTTGATTGAGGCCAACAATGTAGATATTCATGGCCAAACAGGCCAACAGAGCGCCGCCCAACAGAGGCAGTTGGCCGAGTGCTGCCGGGATCCCAGGACTGGCCAGCCCATATAACCCCACCACACTGGCACTGGTGCCATAGATGGTATGGGGACGGGCAAATCGCCACAGGACAAGGCAGCCTGTCGCCCATCCAGACCAGAGAGATTTCACCACAACAGCTCCACAGTTGATCTTCTTTAGGGTACTTTGGCCACACCATGAAGCTCTAATCTCGACTATTCTCTTACTGACAGTTCGCCAAAGGTCAGTTCATGAGCCCCACACCGTCCCTTTCGCTGGGATCCCGTTTTGGGCGTCTGGCGGTGGTCAATATCTTGTCCAATGTGACCGTGCCCTTGGCCAGCCTGATTGACACAGCCTTTTTGGGCCACCTACCCGATCCGGATCCCTTAGCTGGGGTAGCACTGGCCACCCTATTGTTCAACGTTTTCTACTGGTCTTTTGGTTTTTTGCGCATGAGTACTACGGGGTTGACCGCCCAAGCAGTGGGTCGCCAGGATCGGGCGGCAATCTTGGCGGTGGGACTCCGGAGCGCTGGGATGGCGGTGGTGATCGGGTTGGGACTTTTGGCTTTACAACAGCCCTTAGGCTATTGGGGCTTTGAGTTGATTCAGGGCACGCCTGAGGTCAAGGCTGCCGGACAGCTCTATTTTGGATCCCGCCTGTGGGGGGCACCGGCCTATCTGCTCAATCTGGCGGCCCTGGGCTGGTTTTTGGGCCTAGAAAAAGGCGGGCGGGTGCTGGTGCTGGCGGTGGTGGGCAATGGAGCCAATATCTGGCTCAACTATGAGCTGATCGTACGGCGGGGCATGAGTTCCTTGGGGGCGGGCTGGGCAACTGCTCTCTCCGACTGGATTGCCCTGGGGGTTGCCCTCATCATCGCCATCCCATTGATCCGACAGTATCCGCTGCGGGCAGCTCTGGCCCAAGTCTGGGATCCCGTGGAGATTCGCCGTATTGGCCAGTTGAATGGGGATATTTGGCTGCGTACCCTGATGATGGTGGGAAGTTTCTCTGGCTTCACCATGTTGAGCGCCACTCTGGGGACGGTGGTGCTGGCCGCCCATACCTTGATGATCCAGGCGGTCAGCTTGGCGGCTTACTTCATCGATGGATTTGCCTTTGCCACCGAAAGTTTGGCGGGTATCTTTTATGGGCAACGGGATTCTTTGCGACTGCGGGCCTTGTTAGGGATGTCGGGTCGAGCCAGCTTATTCACGGGGATCCTATTTGGGCTCTTCATGGTGATGATGCCTGACTTTTGGTTTGGGTTGCTGACCCAGCAAACGGCCTTGTTAGACCATATTCGTACCCATGTGGGCTGGTTGGTTCCCATGTTGGGCTTTGGATCCCTGGCTTATATGTTGGATGGTTACTTTTTGGGCCTTACCCAAGGGCGGATTTTGCGATGGAGTAGCATAGCGGCCACAGGATTAGGCTTCGTGCCCCTGGCGGTGGTGGCGGGATCCCTGGGCAATAGTCATCTACTGTGGCTGGCGATGGTGGGGTTCATGGCAGGACGAGTTATCAGCCTGGCCCTTTGGGTACCTTTCTCCTTACAGTTTGGGATTCATGTCCGTACCTGAGCATCATTTGACCTGGATTTTGATACTGAGCCCGCTGGGGGTCGCGCGCTAGCGATCGGACTTTAGCCGCCGGAGTTCGATTTCCCACTGTTGCAGTTCTTCTTGACGGGCTTCGATCTCGGCCTCCCGCTGTCTCAGATCTTGGCTCTGACGGGTCAAAGTCTGTCTCCACTGCTCGATCTCAGCCAACTCAGCCACATAGGTCTCTGGGCTTAACTCGGGCTGTTGAGAGCTGGTGGCCGGATGATCCTGAGGGTGGGTGGATCCCGCCGCTAACAACTGAGTGATCAGGGGGACAGCATCCTCAACCCGGACGATATGCTGCCGTTCATCCAGTTCTACCACCACCAAGACGCCGATATTGTAGGGGCTGGCAGCTGGGGTCAGCACCGTCAGAGGATAGTCCAAAACCACCCAGTCAGGAGCCTTATGTTGAGCCAAAAGCTGCACCTCACAATGCTCAGGCACCTGCCCGAGGGGCAACTGGGCTAAAACGTCTTTCTGGACGTTCTTCTTGCTGACACGAGCCAGATAGAGCACAGCTCAAGGATCCTTACAATGAATGAGTGACAGTTAAAAAGTGATGGTCTGAAGCGGGTAAACGGGTTCAAACACACCATCGACGCTGAGAATACGCTGATTTTATCTGCCCCGATCGGTTATTGCTAGCACTGTATGTGCTGGCTGTGGAGTCAGTATCCCTGAAACCACCCAATCTTTTGAAGAAGAATCCTTTGAAGAAGAATCCTTTGAAACACTACACGATACGGAGACTAGATGGGGTGGTCAGATCCTGGATGACGACTACCTTTCTAAAGGATGCCCCATCTGCTTGATATGAGTTCACCCGGCGATGCCGACCTTGCGATGGGGAAACAGGCAATAGTTTCTTAGGGATAGAGACTTAGATGGACTCAGGGGCAGAATGTTAGGATAAAGCTGACTGTTCAAGACTTCTCGCAGCTATCCTCTCCTGGGGACATTAGCATTGAGATGTCGGAGTTGAGACGTCATTGAGACATCAAATCTGATATCTGACTGGCAACTCCTGTGGGGATCCCCTTGACAATGACTTTCGGCAGGTGATGACGCATGTTTTTGACCACCAATCCGTCGTTTCCGATGGCTGGGATCGTAGCAGTGGCCAGTGCCGCGCTCTTTGCGATCCGCTATATACGCCCTGAAGCCTCGCGGGAATACGATCTTGTTTTTTCGGTGATGGGTCTGATCTATGCCCTCTGCCTCTTTTTGGAAGGGTGGCGGCTGATCCCCCTGATGTTCTTCGCCCAAGTTTTGGTCATCGCCTTTGGCGGATTTTTCGCCTTTGAATCCTTCCGGCTCCGGTTGCAATTGGTAGAAAAGTCTCGGCAGGCTGCCGGGGGAACAGCCCCCCGGCGAGAAGGATTTAATCGCACCTATCGTCCTGCTCAAGCGGAGTATGGCAGTGGTCGGGTGGTGAGCAGGACAGCGTCTGACAGCCCTCGCATGCGCCGAGTGGTGGATCCCGATCGCACCTTCGAGAGTCGGGAAACCCGCCGCCGACCGGCCAACCGTCAACCCCCTCGCCTCGCCCCTGGATCTAGCGATTCAGAAGGCTCTGCTCCCCGTCCCCAGCGCCCTCGCCCCAGCGCACCCCAGGATCCCAGAGATCAATATGATCAATATCAGGATCCCTCTAGTCCCGATTCTCGCCGGGATCCCCGCAATCGGGATTTAAATGAGCGGGATAATCCCCCCCGTCGTGAGCCCCCCACCGATCGCCGTGTCCGCCCTAGCCAACCGCCCACCCAAGAGTGGGGAGAGGAGTATGGGTATGACGACTATCCTGAGACTGAGCCCAAAGCCCGCCGCCCCCGTCCGCCAGTGGTAGACACAGAGGGTGAGGAGGATGTGCTTCCCCCCTCCAGTCGCCGTCGTCCTCCCCAGTTGCCAGAAGAGGAGCAAGAAGAACGGTTTGGTCGTCGGCCTAGTGACCGTGTGATCGAGGTTTCTCCCGTTGATGTGGAGGTGGAAGCTGTCGATGAAGACGATGATGGGGATTACCCTGATTACAAAGACTATGACGATTGACATACTCCCCGACCTGAAGGATCGGGGATTCAAACAGCCGCTTCGCATGACCTCGGGTCTACACGGTCTGTTCTTTCTGGCTCATCCACAACACTTAGATCGATGGGTTGCCC
>JBHJNR010000404.1:0-21444 GCA_050330615.1 Cyanophyceae cyanobacterium | reverse complement strand
GTGGGGGGGATGGCGGTGGCGCTGGGGCTACAGCCTCAACGGGCAGTGCTGAATGACTGGAATCCTCACTTGGTCAATTTCTACCAGTGGTTGCAACAGGGGCTAACCATTGGGATCCCAATGCAGAACGACTCAGACTATTACTACCACTGTCGAGCCACCTTTAATCAGCTGATTGCCAGCCAAGCCCATACCAGCCAGCCAGCAGCTGAATTATTCTATTACCTCAATCGCACCGGCTATAACGGCCTCTGTCGCTTCAATAGTCGCAATCAGTACAATGTCCCCTTTGGCCGCTACAAGACCATTCACTACACCCGCGATTTTGGCAGATACCTCAGTCAAGTCAGTCGGTGGGATCTGAGCTGTGGCGACTTTGCCCAGCTGACGCTGCGCCCCGATGATTTTATTTACGCCGATCCTCCCTATGACGTGCCCTTTACTCGCTACAGTGCCCGTGATTTTGATTGGGCCGATCAGCAACGATTGGCCCACTGGCTCAGCCACCATCAAGGCCAAGTCATCGTCTCCAACCAAGCCACCGAGCGGATCCTAGATCTCTATCGCACGCTTGACTTCGGGATCCTGGTGGTGCCTGCCCCCCGCCGCATTGCCTGTACTGGAGACCGCTCCCCTGCCCTGGAGATGCTGGCCTACAAAGGGATCCCGGAAGAGAGTATGACGCGCCTGAAGACAGCTGTAGCAGCAGCTCAGCTAAGACCACCTGCGAAAAGTAAGCGGAGCGTAGCCCAGATTGAGACTTGATATCCCTTACTGACAGCAGTGGGATGCTACACAACAGTCGGAGGGATGCTGATGATCGTGGGTGGCGCAAGCCTCGCTGCAATAGAGTTTCCCTTCGTGGCTATGGCCAGCACTGGGCTCAAATTGGCAGTTGCAATGGTCGCAAGCGCAGTCCACAAGGCGTTCGGCTGTCAGAGTCATGATGGGAGTCCTTGATGAATTAGGGTGACCTCCTCAACCTAACCAAAGGCTCACCCCCTGGCCGAAACAAGAATCATAATCACCCCAAGGGATCCCGGTATGAGCATTCGGATCTATGGCAATCGTCTGTTGCAAACTGTGCCCGGTCTAGCCACTCGCCCCACCCCAGCTCGTGTGCGAGAGGCGGTGTTTAACATCCTTCAGGATCGCATCCAGGGATCCCGGTGGCTGGATCTGTGCAGCGGGGCGGGCGCTATGGGGGCCGAAGCTCTTTGTCGGGGAGCTGCTGAGGTGGTGGGTATCGAAAAGTCTCGGGCTGCCTGTCGGGTGATTCGGGCCAACTGGGACAAGGTGATACTCAATCTCTACCCTCAGCCCGCCTTTCGCCTCATTCAAGGGGATGTCTGCCAGACGATCCAGAGAGAGAAGATGTTAGGAATCTTCGACATTATTTATTTTGATCCACCCTATAGCGCAGGACTCTACGACGCAGTGATTCCGGGTTTGGTTCCCTTGCTCGATCCAGAGGGCACCCTCATGGTGGAACATCGTAGCTCTGAGCCGTTACAGATCCGCTGTGATCCTCTCTCTGTGGGCAAAACCTACGTCTATGGAACCACCAGCCTGACGTGTTTCAGCCCAAATAGACCTCAATAAGATTGCAACATCTGCTTTATCGTTCGACACAATCACTAGCCAATCCCCCCTCCCATGAGTGAAAATTAAGAGAATCTAAAGAAATGAAGGGGTCGGACGCATGACCTACTATGCATTTGATGCAATAACTTTTGAGCGTCGCCCCGTGGATGTGCCCTCAACGGCTATCCCAGAGGCGGCACAGGCTCTCACCGAGCTCGGGGTCTCTGTCGCTCTCAGATCTGAGAGCGACAGCTCTGCTGACCAACTCTCGGCTCTCGTCCGGTGGGGATCCAAGGGATCCTACGATCGGGCCGTCCTGCTGGCAGTGGAGATCCGCCTGTCTAGTAATCGCCTTGAGCAGGAGCAATGGCTGGAGATGTGCCACCACTTGCCCTCATCCACCCCTTTGTTGGTGTAACAAAGTCTATTTACCCTTCGTTACCATTCGGCAATTTAGACAAGGGGCTTAAGCCCCTTGTTCGTTGTTGGTGATTTTACGGCGCTAAAGACTAGTCGGTTGCAAGCGATAAATTGCCATAAACCAAGGAATAATCTGAGCTTCAGGATTTTGTGGTGCGCAAGGACGGAACCTCCCGCATCCCTTCGCCTGTAGGGCATAAGTCCACCAAGCAACAGCTCTCACAGATGGGCTTGCGGGCGTCACAGATGGCCCGTCCGTGGTAGACCAGCCGAATCGACCAATTCTCCCAATCGGGTTGGGGCAACAGTTGCATCAGCGCTTTCTCGATCCGCACGGGATCCGTGAAGGTGGTCAATCCTAGCCGTCCAGTCAAGCGTTTGACATGGGTGTCCACTGTCACCCCAGCGTTGATGCCAAAAGCATGAGCTAATACCACATTGGCTGTTTTGCGGGCCACTCCCGGTAGTGTCAGCAAATCTGGCATCGTCCGGGGCACTTGACCACCCCAGTTGGTCATGATTTGCTGGCTGGATCCCTGGATATGCTTAGCCTTGTTGCGATAGAACCCGGTGGAGCGAATCAGTGACTCGATCTCTTCTCGGTCGGCTTGGGCAAAAGTAGCCGGGTCGGGAAAGCGGGCAAACAAGGCTGGGGTGACCAGGTTGACACGTTCATCCGTACATTGGGCGGACAAAATGGTGGCCACCAACAGTTGAAAGGGCGTCTCATAGTTGAGCGAACAGGGGGCGTTGGGATACTCCCGTTTCAGACGGATCAAGATCTCCAGAGCCCGCTGCTTTAATGTGGCCTTGGCCGCCATCAACCCGCCCCGACAAACAGAGCTAGGGTGTCCTTAAAGATCAACACCACTCCTAACCCCAGCAGCAGTACCAAGCCCGTCTGCATCACGGTGTTCTCGATCTGTTGGGGCAGCTTTTTGCCTCGAATGGCCTCCAGCAGCAAAAAGGCGATATGTCCCCCATCCAGCGCCGGCAATGGCAAGAGGTTCAGGATCGCCAGATTAATGCTGATCAAAGCCATGAAATTGAACAGACTGTTTCCGTCTGTCTCCGCCAGATCGGCTCCAATTTTGACGATGCCCACCGGGCCAGACAGCTGCTGAGCTGTATCCCCAAAGTTGGAGATTAGTCGGCCAAAGCCCTGGACATTGAGCACTACCATCCGCTGGTAGGAGGAAGCCGCCTCGGTCAAGATCTCCCCTATGCCGCTGGGTCGGCGAAAAGTCGGGGTCTGATGGGGCATCAGGTTGACCCCAATCACCGCTGCACCCTCTTCGCCGCGCGGGGTGACCGCCAACTCGATCGGGGATCCCTCCCTTTCGACGACGAGGGGCAGGGCTTCTCCAGGACTAGTGCTGATGGCGGTCTGAAATGATTGGATGGCGGTGGCGGATTCGCCCTCTGTGGAGACCTGGCTAAAGTCGTACTCCCCCAGCCGCAAGACGATATCGCCCGCTTGCAATCCAGCCTCTTGGGCTGGCCCGCTGGCACTCACCTGGGGGATCATCACCCCTGGCAGATAGGCTCCCACGGTTGGGATCCCGACGGTGCCAAACATAGTTACCAGGGCGATATAAGCAAAGATTAGGTTGGCCAAGACGCCAGCCACCATCACCACCAAGCGGTCAGGTACAGGCCGATTCTTGAGCAGATCGGGATCATCGTCGGCATAGGGACTATCCTCGTCTTCATCGGGGAAGCCGACAAATCCTCCCAAGGGCAACAACCGCAGAGCATACTCGGTCTCGGATCCCTGATATCGGGCCAGCACTGGGCCAAAGCCTAATGAGAAGCGATTAACATGGATCCCTTGCAATTTGGCGGCAGTAAAATGTCCTGCCTCGTGCACCAAAATCAACAGCGCCAGGATCCCGATGGAGATAAGTACAAACATGCGTGACTAATGCGCCCAGAACAACAGTGAGACCAACAGTGAAAAAAACAGGTGAAAAGACAGCGAACAAGTTATCCCAAGCCAGGGATCCCTCAAGGCCCCAAATAGGCCCGAGGATCCCGGCGGAATGCCTCAAAATCAGGATAGTAAGGGATCCCTTTCGATCAGCTTAGATCACCTGTTCCACTTCTAGGATGTCAGGGATCTCTTCCCGTAACTTGCGCTCAATGCCCATGCGTAGAGTCATGGTGGAGCTGGGGCATGAGCCACAAGCCCCCTGAAGCCGCAGTTTCACCACAGGGCCATCCAGTTCCACCAGCTCCACATTGCCCCCATCTGCCATCAAATAGGGACGCAGTTGATCCAATACTTTTTCGACATTAACGGGATTCAGGGTCAATGACATGGCTAACCTCAGCAAAACGAGAGAGTCAAAAGCAACGGCCCATTCCCCATCAGCAAGGGGCATCGGCCAGAACCTCATTTTAGTATGACTTAAGAGGCTGGTTCAGCGGGGAATTCGATCCATAGTCAGCCCCAGCCCTTGTGAGCATAACTTGACCTACTGCTATCAAGGGGCTTAAGCCCCTTCTCTAAGCTGCCCGATGGTAGATGGTTCTCCCACTAGGAATGGCAATCAACGCTGATTAGCCCCCAACCCTCTGTTTTGGATCGAGGTTCAAATCTTGATTGATCTACAGGGATCCACAGAAATGAATCGGTGAGGTGCTGCAATCAGATCAGCAATTCAGTGGGCCACGGATCCGGTTAAATAGATGTGCTGGATTGCAATGGTGGATGTCTCAGTCTAGATTCAGATCTGGATTGTTGCTGGGTCAGTCAAATTACCAATGGCTTGACCTGCCTCGATGACTGCTTGTTCCCCTCGTTATTGAGCCTGTCGCGTATGTGTCCCTTGCCCACCACGCCCCGCACCAAGGTTGTGGCCACCATTGGCCCCGCGACCTCCTCCCCCGAAGTCTTGCGGGAGATCATTCTGCAAGGAGCCACCACCCTACGGCTCAACTTTTCCCATGGGGAACATGATGTCCATCGCCGCATGATTCGGCTGATCCGCCAGACCTCGATGGAATTGGGCATCCAGGTGGCAATCCTGCAGGATTTGCAAGGCCCTAAGATCCGGTTGGGCAAATTTGGTGAAGGGCCGATCACCCTCAAATCTGGGGATCCTTTTATTCTTACCAGCCACCCCACCCCCGGAAATCAAGAGCGCAGTTGGGTTACCTACGACAAGCTGGCGGAAGAAGTCCCGGAGGGATCCACCATTCTCTTGGATGATGGCCGAGTGGAAATGCGGGTGGAGGCTACCGATAGGGCTGCTGGAGAGCTGTATTGCCGCACCATTGTAGGGGGGGTGCTTTCTAATAACAAAGGGGTCAATTTCCCTGGCGTTCACCTCTCAATTCGGGCGGTCACCGATAAGGATAAAGAAGATCTACGCTTTGGGCTCAACCAAGGGGTGGATTGGGTGGCCCTGAGTTTTGTGCGGGAACCGTCGGATGTGTTGGAATTACGGGAGCTAATGACCGCTGCCGGACGGCGAGTACCGATCATCGTCAAAATTGAGAAACATGAGGCGATCCAGCAGATTGAGGCGATCTTAGCCCTAAGTGATGGGGTAATGGTGGCCCGTGGCGACTTGGGTGTGGAGGTGCCCGCCGAAGATGTACCCGTCTTACAAAAACGGCTGATCGCCCTCTCTCGCCGCTTTGGGATCCCGGTAATCACCGCCACCCAAATGCTCGATAGCATGGCCAGTAGTCCTCGCGCCACCCGAGCTGAGATCTCGGATGTGGCCAATGCCATCCTGGATGGCACCGATGCAGTGATGCTCTCCAACGAAACCGCTGTGGGACAGTACCCAGTTGAAGCGGTGGCCACCATGACCCGGATTGCCATCCGTACCGAGCAAGAGGCTTTCTCCAATCCGGCTTTGCGCCGCTGGGATCCCTTTGAGTCGCTCGATCAACTGCCCTCCCTACGGGATCCCATTACCCAAATGAAACAGGCTCTGATCCCGGATGCCATTAGTCGAGCTGTGGGACAGATTGCCCGTGAACTCAATGCTTCAGCAGTGATGACCTTGACCAAAACGGGCACCACCGCTCGTAATGTGTCTAAGTTTCGTCCCTATACTCGGGTGCTAGCGGTCACGCCCCACGTCGAGATCGCCCGTCGGTTGCAGGTGGTATGGGGGGTGACACCCCTGCTGGTCTTGGATTTTGCCTCCACCCGTCAAACCTTTCAGGTGGCTGTCAGTTTGGCTCAAGAGCAAGGCCTGCTCAAAGATGGCGATTTGGTGGTGTTGACCGCAGGTACATTGCCTGGTGTGGCCGGATCCACTGACTTGATCAAGGTGGATGTGGTCAAGAGTGTGGTGGCCAAAGGCATCGGCATTGGCAAGGGTCAAGTGAGTGGCCCCGCTCGCATCATCGATTGCAGCCTCGATTCCAACCGCATTTCGGTGGGGGATATCTTGGTGGCCCGTTCCACCGATGCCGGGTGTGTGGATGCCATCAAGTTGGCGGCTGGGGTGATCACCGAAGAAGACGGATCCAATTCTCATGCAGCGGTGATTGCCATGCGGCTGGGGGTGCCTGTCTTGGTGGGGGTCAAAGATGCAACCCGCCTGATCCGAAATGGATCCATTGTCACTTTGGATGCAGAGCGAGGGGTGGTCACTTCAGGTGCTGATGGGTTGGGCTTCTAAATGAGCAGATTGAGTCTCTAAGAGATTTAGGGATCCATGCCACATTCCGGTTTGGGAAAGGATCCCAGCTATCCCCTTGCAGACCATTACACTGGTAGGGATGACAGGTTCTGATGTAGCCTGCGAGAACCCGCCCAATGACATCAGCTCTACTGACTCCACTGACTTTGAGAGCCGAGAACTCAGCAGCGAGACACTTGACAGATTTTAGAGACAGGATCCCGGCTAGGATCAGGGGGCTGACACTGGTTACAGCCGTAGAAATCTTTTCGGGACAGAATGAGCTTAGGCTCCACAGGTGTTCTATCTCCTTCCGTTTGATTCGCCCCGGTCGCTGGTCTCGCGGTTGTGCGCTCAAGGCTGGCGCTCAACAGAATGGCACTCATGCTTTGATTCCCTTGGCTTGCTGAGACACCTTATGTTGAGTCGGTTTACTCCCCTACAACGGATACTCCTAACCTGGATCTTTATTGTCATCAGTGCATGGCTGGCGATGCAGGTGGGGCGAGTGTTTGGCCATCTCTTGACCATTCTCTTGACCTCAGCCGTATTGGCCTTCTTGCTCAATTATCCTGTGCAAGCTCTCCGCCAAGCAAAGGTAAGCCGGGGTTTGGCGGTGGCCCTTGTCTTTACTGTGTCGGTGCTGGTCTTTGTCCTATTGGGCATAGCGGTGGTGCCGACTCTGACCCGGCAGATCAGTCAGCTGGGGGCCAAAATCCCTGGGTGGGTGGAGTCGTTGCAGGTGCAATTAGAGGTGCTAAGCCGTTGGGCTGCCGAGCGCAATATCTCGTTAGGCCAGATGGATCTAGTGGATACCCTAACCAGTCGGCTGCAATTGGGGGCAGAGCAGATCGCACGCCAAGGGCTTGATATTCTACTAGGCACCTTTAATCAAGCAGTAGATCTGGTACTGGTGTTGGTTTTGGCGCTGTACATGCTTTTATATGGCGGCAAGTTTTGGCAGGGTCTGCTGAGCCTGATCCCGGATCCCTGGGGGCCTCGGGTGGGGGCTGCTGTATCTCTCAGCTTTCAGAATTTCTTGATCAGCCAGTTGGTCTTGGGGCTGATTATGGGGCTGATGCTGGTGCCAGCCTTCGGGATCCTCAAAGTTCCGTTTGGCCTATTGTTCGGCTTGGGCATTGGCCTCTTAGAGGTGCTGCCCTTAGTAGGGGGGTTTGTCGGCATTGGCGGAGCAGCGGTACTACTGGCCTTCCAAGATGTCTGGCTGGCCCTCAAAGTCGTGGCAGTGGCTCTCGCGGTACAACAGATCAAAGATCGGGTGATTGCCCCCCGCTTGATGGGAGAGTTGATTGGCCTCAATCCCGTCTGGATTCTGATCGCTTTGCTGGTGGGAGCCCAGTTGGGCGGGATCCTGGGGGTTATCGTGGCCATTCCTCTAGCCAGCGTTACCAAGGGACTCTATGACCTATCCCGTCGAGCAGAACACGAGGGATCCCCGTTAGTCGATGTCCCTCCTCCCACTTATGCCACCACCGCTCCTACGTCCACTGACCCCTAGCAATTCTGCTTGACTGCGATCATGGTTATGCCATCTCCGGATCCCCTGCGACAGTGCATTAGCTGTCGAGTGATTGCCCCGCGCTCCCAATTCTGGCGGGTGGTGCGCCTCAGTGCTCAAGCCCATAAACCCGCTCAGCCTGCTGGCAAACCACCGATCCAGTTGGATCAGGGTCAGGGTCGCTCTGCCTATCTGTGTCCTCAAATCAGCTGTCTGGCCGATGCCCAAAAACGTAAACGACTGGAGCGTTCCCTACGAACCCAAGTTCCCGCTCATATCTATGACGCCCTGGCCAGTCGTCTGACCTCGGCCGAAAGCCCGCTGCCCAGATGACTCTAGTCCTGAAACCGATGGGATCCCTGGCGAATATAGAAATTGCCCTAGACAAAGTAGAGATCTGGCCTCTACAATGGAACACTGTCACTACGACGGGCTTGAAACCGTAAATTAGATACTGCTGCACGAAAGCTCAATGCTTCCCTGCTGGGCAAGTCTAAAAGGTTCATCCGTCCCAAAATTCGACCTCAAGATAGCTCCTAAGATGTTCTGCTCCATGTGAGTTCTGAGGATTGATGACAACATTGGACTCCATTATTCAGCTCAGCGGCTGATCGCAAGCCCATCCCTAGGGATTCGCTTTGCTCATCCAGTCTCTCTGATATTGGCTGTCTGAAAAGGCTGACTTAGAGTCGGATCTGGGTTAACTCCCCAGGATGACTTTAGGTCGAGAATGAGAGTTTACTCTAGTCCAGCCCCCTGAAATAAGGCTCAACCGTAGCCTTTGTTTAGGTGATGACTGAATGAATTCTCTCAGTCCGATGTTACTTCTGATCTACGGATTGGGTGTCTGGATTGGGTGTATAGTCGGTAGGCTGTGTTGACGTTTGATTTGAGTTGATTGGGAGAAACGGTCGTGACACTTGGCATTCTTGGCAAAAAGCTCGGCATGACTCAGATATTTACCGAAGAGGGTCTCGCTGTTCCGGTCACGGTTCTGGCTACTGGCCCTTGCAAGGTGACTCAAGTCAAGACAGCAGCCACAGATGGCTACTCGGCTGTGCAATTGGGTTTCGACCCCACATTGCCGAAACGGTTGACCAAGCCTGAACGGGGTCATCTGCAAAAGGCTGGTGTTGAAGAGTCCCTGCGCCATCTCCGTGAGTTCAAGGTGGATCAACCGGATGCGTTTGCGGTTGGCCAAGAGATTAAAGCCGACATCTTTGAGGTGGGGCAATTGGTGGATGTGGCCGGCACCAGCATCGGCCATGGCTTCAGTGGCAACCAAAAACGTCACCACTTTGGTCGAGGCCCCATGAGTCATGGATCCAAAAACCACCGCCTACATGGATCCATTGGTGCTGGTACGACCCCAGGTCGTGTCTATCCTGGTTTGCGGATGCCGGGTCGGGATGGGGGCAAGCGAGTCACCACTCGCAAACTGACAATTATGAGAGTGGATGCGGAACGTAATCTACTGTTGGTCAAGGGGGCTGTGCCCGGTGTGGAAGGGGGACTGTTAGAGATTCGTCCCACCAAGGTGATCGGTGGTAAGCAATCGTAGGGGATCCCCTACGATTGCACACATCTGAATCGAACACACCTAATTGACGCCTCAATTGAGCAAGGGTAGAGCTGGTAAGGGCCTAGGAGAGAACAAGATGGCAAGCTGCACGATAAAAGATTGGCAAGGGGATACGGTCGGTAACGCAGATCTGGATTTGGCCGTGGCCCGTCCAGAAACAGCAACTCATTTGCTGTACTTGGCTCTGCGTCGCCAGAGTACCAACGCCCGTCAGGGAAACGCCCATAGCAAAACCCGATCCGAGGTGCGTGGCGGTGGTCGCAAGCCCTGGAAGCAAAAAGGCACAGGGCGAGCCCGAGCTGGCTCCATCCGTTCTCCACTGTGGCGGAAAGGGGGCGTCATCTTCGGCCCTCGCAAACGTGAGTTTAATTTAGATATGAATCGCAAGGAGCGTCGTCTCGCTCTGCGAACTGCACTGCAAAGTCGAACTGATGACCTGATCGTCGTGCAGGACTTCACTTCAGAGTTGGCCCCGACACCCAAAACCCGTGATATGGCTCAGGCCCTTTTGCGGTGGGGTGTGAATGCTGATCAATCTGCTCTAGTGGTGGTACCAGAAAAAGATGACGTGATTTGGCGCGCCGCCCGCAACATTGCTCGGGTCAAAGTGATCACGGTCAATAACCTTAACGTCTTTGACTTGCTGAACGTAGACTGGCTCATCTTCACAGAGTCAGCTTTTGATCTGGCTCAGCGAGGTTTAGGTGGCGAGAGTCATCTGCTAGCAGCCCCTGGATCATCTAGTTCTCAGGGATCCTCTGATATTGAGCTGAGCACCAGTACAAGCGCTAACCCCGCAACCACCGAGGGAGGTGAAGCATGAGTGAGAGCAAACGCATTTTGGCTGATGTGCTGATCAAGCCCATCATCACCGAGAAAGCAACCCAGCAGATGGAACAGGGCAAGTATGTCTTTGAGGTGATGCCCAATGCTTCCAAGCCCTTGATCAAAGATGCTGTGGAAGCGATGTTCAATGTCAGGGTTACAGCGGTCAATACCCAAAACCCTCCCCGCAAAAAGCGTCGGGTCGGACGCTACGTAGGTTTTAAGACTCGACACAAGCGGGCCATCATTACTCTGGCAGAGGGAGATTCCATTGCTCTCTTCCCAGATGTCTAGGCTCTCTAATTGACACCTCGCCTTCATCCTTTTCAACTGCAAGCACCCTCAGCGTGAGTTAAGCCATGGGCATTCGATCCTTTAGACCTTTAACCCCCGGCACCCGGACGATGACGGTCTCCGACTTTTCGGAGATCACCACCGATAAACCCGAAAAGTCTTTGGTGGTCTATCGCCATCGCCAGAAGGGTCGCAATAATCGTGGTGTGATCACCTGCCGCCACAAGGGTGGGGGTCATAAAAAGCTCTACCGCATCATCGATTTTCGTCGTGACAAGCGAGAGATGACGGCTGAGGTCAAAACCGTTGAGTATGATCCCAACCGGAATGCTCGCATTGCCTTGGTGCAGTATGAGGACGGTGAAAAGCGTTACATTCTTCATCCTCGCTCTTTGGCTGTGGGTGCCACCATCACAGCGGGGCCAGAGTCTCCCTTTGAGATCGGTAATGCTCTGCCATTAGAAAAGATTCCTTTGGGTACTGTTGTCCATAACGTCGAATTGATCCCTGGTAACGGGGGCCAAATGGTGAGATCTGCTGGAGCCGGTGCTCAAGTTGTGGCGAAGGAAGGCACTCATGTTGCCCTCAAGCTTCCTTCTGGCGAGGTTCGTCTTGTCCGCAAGCAGTGCTACGCCACCATCGGCCAAGTGGGCAACGTCGAGGCTAGCAATATCAGTATTGGTAAAGCAGGGCGTAATCGTTGGTTGGGCAAGCGTCCTACAGTGCGGGGTAGCGTTATGAACCCTGTCGATCACCCCCATGGCGGTGGTGAGGGTCGTGCCCCCATCGGTCGCTCTGGGCCTGTCACCCCGTGGGGTAAACCCGCCCTAGGCTATAAAACCCGTAACAAGAAGAAAGCCAGCAACAAGCTGGTTATCCGAGGCCGTAACCGGGGTGGTAAGCGGAGTAAAGGTGGACGCGCTGGGCGTTAATGCTTTTGCCATTCGAGTTCTCTTCTTCCCTTTTCTCTTCTCTCGTTCGCTTTACTGTTCAGGACAGCAATTATGGGACGCTCGCTCAAAAAAGGCCCCTTTGTGGCCGCTCACCTCATGGAAAAAATTGAAAAGCTCAATGACCGTAATGAGAAGCAACTCATCAAGACTTGGTCTCGGGCTTCTACCATTTTGCCTAACATGATCGGTCATACCATCGCTGTCCATAACGGCAAAGTTCATGTGCCCCTATTTATCTCTGACCAGATGGTGGGCCATAAGTTGGGAGAATTTGTCCCTACCCGAACTTACAAAGGTCATGCGGCCAGTGACAAAAAAGCCACCCGCCGCTAGAGAAGACAGGGGTCTTTGACTCTGGTTTCCTTTCGTTTCAGTGTTCTTTAGAATTGACAGTCCCTTGACTCTACGCTCATCTTCGTCGCGTTCAACCCAGTCACCATGACGACACTCAGCCCTCTCGAAGTCAAAGCGGTTGCCCGCTCCATCCGCATGTCCCCCTTCAAGGTGCGGCGGGTGTTGAACCAAATTCGGGGCAAACGGTATGCCGATGCCCTGATCTTGCTGGAGTTCATGCCCTACTCTGCCTGTGATCCGATTCGTAAAGTCCTACGTTCAGCGGTGGCTAATGCAGAGCATAACAACGGCATGGATGCTCGGGATTTGATCGTCAGCCAAGCCTTTGCAGATGAAGGCCCTGTGCTGAAGCGATTCCGCCCTCGTGCTCAGGGGAGGGCTTACTCCATCCACAAGCGCACCTGTAGCATCACTATCACAGTTGCTCCAGCCTCCTAAAGCGCTACACCCGTTTCCCCGTTTCATTGCCTACCGCTAGACATCACCAGGACATCACATTCTCATGGGACAAAAGATCCACCCCAATGGATTTCGCCTCGGCGTCATCAAGAGCCACCGCAGTCAGTGGTTTGCGGATCCTGCACGCTACCCGGCGCTGCTCCAAGAGGATCTCAAGATCCGCACCTACATTATGAATAAGCTGGATCCGGAGAGCGATGGTAATCGCAGTAAGGATCGCCAGTCTAAAGCAGGTATCTCGGACATCATCATCTCCCGGAAAGCTGATCAGATTGAGCTGGAGATCAAGGCCGCCCGGCCTGGTGTGGTGGTCGGTCGCGGTGGCTCTGGTCTGGAAGATCTGCGCCAAGGCTTGCAGAAAGAGATGTCTCAGCCGGGGACTACAGATCGCGCCATTCGCATCAACGTCACTGAGGTGGCCCAAGTCGATGCCGATGCCACTCTGCTGGGGAAGAGCATTGCAGAGCAATTAGAGCGGCGGATTGCCTTTCGGCGCATCGTGCGTCAAGTCATCCAACGGTCTCAGCGGGCTGGGGTGAAAGGGATCAAAATTCAGATTTCTGGTCGTTTGAATGGAGCTGAGATTGCTCGCACAGAATGGACTCGGGAAGGTCGAGTGCCTTTACACACCCTGCGAGCTGATATTGATTATGCCGAAACGGTGGCTCGCACCACCTTTGGAATCATTGGTGTCAAAGTCTGGGTCTTTAAGGGCGAAGTGATGCCCGGTCAAGATCGCGGCGATCAAGCAGCTCCTTCTGCCCTGCCCCAGCCCCGTCGCCGCCAGCAACGGCGTCGGCCTAATTTTGAAGACCGCTCAGATGCCAAGGATTAAACCCCTACCATTGTTCAAAAGCTCCGTTCTATGACCTGTGGATCCCTATCCTGTATCCCCAAGTGAATTGATCCCTCGCTGAAGCCAGAGAGAATTGCCCATGTTAAGCCCAAAACGCACTAAATTTCGGAAACAACAACGCGGTCGCATGCGAGGCAAAGCTACTCGCGGCAACAAGATCGACTTTGGCGACTATGCATTGGTGGCTCAAGAACCCAGTTGGATCACCGCCCGGCAGATTGAAGCCAGTCGACGAGCGATGACCCGCTATGTTCGTCGGGGTGGCAAGATCTGGATCCGCATCTTCCCAGATAAACCCGTCACCATGCGAGCGGCTGAGACACGAATGGGATCTGGTAAAGGTAATCCCGAATTTTGGGTAGCTGTGGTTAAGCCCGGTCGGGTCATGTTTGAGATGGGTGGCGTTACTGAGGCCATTGCTCGGGAGGCAATGCGGTTGGCGGCTCAGAAATTGCCCATCAAGGTCAAGTTTATGAGCAAGGCTGATTTCGAAGTGGACACTGATGATATCGCAGCTCCGACCTTAGATATGCCGGAAACAGTGGAATCCAGTGACCTCAGCCATGAGGGATCCAGCCCAGAAGCAGTTACGGCTAGCCAGGAGTAAGGAGGAACGTCATGCCCATGCCCAAAATTGAAGAGGCGCGCTCCCTAGATGATGCCTCTCTCTCCAATGAGATCTTGACAGTCAAGAAAGAACTTTTCGAGCTTCGACTCCAAAAGGCCACCCGTCAACTCAATCAACCCCACCTCATCCGTCTGAGAAAGCATCAGCTTGCCCAGCTCCTCACTGTTGAGGGGGAACGCAAACGGGGTATTCAGCCTGTGAGTGAGGCCGCACCCCAGATTTCCACATCAACCGATCCGGATAAGGAGTCCTGATGCCAGCACGAGAAAAAGTGGGAGTTGTCGTCAGCGACAAGATGCAGAAAACCGTCGTGGTTTCGGTTGAAAGCCGGGTTTCCCATCCCAAGTACGGCAAGATCGTCGTCAAAACCTCCAAATTCAAAGCTCATGATGAGGAAGATCGCTGTAAGACTGGCGATAAAGTCCGAATCCAAGAATCCCGTCCCCTCAGCCGTACCAAGCGTTGGGTCGTCACTGCCATCCTAGAGGAGGCCACTAGACTATGATTCAGCAACAAACCATGTTGACGGTGGCTGACAACACGGGTGCTCGCAAGATCATGTGTATCCGGGTCTTGGGCAGCAGTGGCCGCCGTTACGCCAGAGTTGGCGATGTAATTGTGGGTGTGGTCAAGGATGCCCTGCCCAACATGCCTGTCAAACGTTCCGATGTGGTCAAGGCTGTGGTGGTGAGAACCGTTACCACCCTCCGCCGTCCTGATGGCATGAGTATTCGGTTCGACGATAACGCTGCCGTGATCATCAACAACGATGGCAACCCGAAAGGGACTCGTGTTTTTGGCCCAGTAGCTCGGGAACTACGGGAACGTAATTACACCAAGATCGTTTCACTTGCGCCGGAGGTGTTGTAATGGCACGACGTTTGAAACCCAGCCAAATCAAAGAACTGGTCAAACAGCCTGGAATTCGGCCCCACCGCAACGGTCTCCGTTACAAGATGCGGATTAAAAAGGGCGACACCGTCCAAGTGATCTCAGGTAAGGATAAAGGTCGAGTTGGCGAAGTGCTTCGCACCATTCCCGCCCGCAATATGGTGGTGGTGGAAGGGGTCAATATGGTCACTCGCCACCGCAAGCCCACCTCTGAGGGAGAAAGCGGCACCATTGAAACCAATGAAGGGCCGATCCATGCCTCTAACGTAATGGCCTATTCCAAGAAGCAAGAAGTTGCCAGCCGGATTGGCTACACCTTGACCGAAGATGGCCGCAAAGTCCGTGTTCTCAAGAAAACTGGCGAAGTCATGGACTAGCTAGGATCCCTTCTGATCCTCAGCCTGTGCTCGATTGACCCTGATGACTAAGATCCCCTACCCCTCCCCTCTGACCCAGCCCAGAGACTTCAGGAGCCCTTCCACCCATGCCACAACGTCTGTACAGCCTCTACTACGACACGATTGCCCCCAAACTCAAACAAGAGTTGGGCTATGCCAACGTCCATCAGATCCCCAAGCTCTCCAAGGTTGTCATTAACCGAGGATTGGGGGAAGCCTCCCAAAATGCTAAAGCCTTGGAGTCATCCATTGCTGAGATCAGCATCATCACAGGCCAAAAGCCAGTGATTACCCGAGCTAAGCAGGCCATTGCCAGCTTTAAGATTCGGGAGGGTATGCCAGTGGGCTTGATGGTGACTCTGCGTCGCGAACGGATGTACGCCTTTGTGGATCGATTGATCAACGTAGCGCTACCCCGGATTCGTGACTTTCGGGGGGTTAGCCCCAAGAGTTTTGATGGCCGTGGCAACTACACCCTGGGGATCCGAGAGCAGTTAATCTTTCCCGAGATTAGCTACGACTCCATCGATCAGATCCGGGGAATGGATATCTCCATCGTCACCACCGCTGCCAACGATGAAGAGGGACGGGCCTTGCTCAAGGCCATGGGCATGCCCTTTACGTCCTGATTCTCTTTCAGCTCTCCCTTTTCTGTTTCAATTGATACCTCGCACTAGCGAATTGCCCTTTACCTCATGACCATCCCCTGAGAACGAACAGAGGATACCCCGCATATGGCTCATACCAACGACACCATTTCCGATATGCTCACCCGGATCCGCAACGCCACCATGGTGCGGCACGAGACGGTTGCGGTTCCTGCTACTCGCATGACTCGCAATATTGCTCATGTATTGCAAGCGGAGGGCTTCATTGGTGAGGTCACCGAAAGTGGCGAAGGGTTCAAACAAAACCTGACCATCGAACTGAAATACAAAGGTAAGGGCCGTAAACCCATCATTACTGGATTGAAGCGGGTCAGCCGTCCCGGTTTGCGGGTCTACAAAAACCGCCGAGAATTGCCCAGAGTCCTTGGCGGAGTGGGTATTGCCATTATCTCCACCTCCAGTGGCATCATGACTGACCGTGATGCCCGTCGCCAAGGGGTGGGCGGTGAAGTGCTTTGTTATGTCTATTGATTTGCAGTCAGCTGATCTGAACTCAGCTCAGCCTATTCGAGCAGCCAACTCAGGAGGGATCCCTCATGTCACGTATCGGTAGACAACCGATTGCCCTGCCCCCCAAGGTGGAAGTTTCCATCGATGGTCAGGCGGTGGCCGTCAAAGGCCCCAGAGGCCATTTGAGTCGTACACTACCCAACCAAGTCGTGGTCAGCCAAGACAACGGTATTGTTGTGGTAACGCGGGCTAATGAAACCCGTGTGGCCCGCCAGATGCACGGCCTTTGCCGCACCTTGGTGGCTAACATGGTGGACGGGGTTGCCACAGGCTTTCAGAAAAAGCTTGAGATCCAAGGGGTGGGCTATCGAGCCTCCATTCAGGGCACCACTTTGGTGTTAAACGTTGGTTATAGTAACCCGGTACAGATCCCTTTCCCAGAAGGCATCACGATTGCGGTGGAAGGCACCACCAATGTCACTGTGTCGGGCATTGATAAGGAGATGGTTGGCAATACTGCCGCGAAAATTCGCGCGGTACGTCCCCCAGAACCCTATAAGGGCAAAGGGATCCGCTATGCCGGTGAGCTTGTTCGTCGTAAGGCTGGCAAGTCCGGTAAGAAGAAATAATAGAGCCTTTTCTCTTCACCCCTAATCGCATCACGCCATCCGCATAGATCCCAGCAGGCCATGAAAACCAACCGTAAACTCACTACTCAAAGTCGCCACCGCCGCATTCGCCGCAAAGTCTCTGGTACCCCCCAGCGACCTCGATTGGCTGTGTTTCGTTCCCATCTGCATATCTATGCTCAAGTGATTGACGATGTGGCTCAACATACTTTGGCAGCATCCTCTACCCTTGACAAAGAGTTGAGGGAAGGTTTGGCCGCTACGGGCACCTGTGAGGCAGCGGCAGCAGTGGGCCGAGCCATTGCAGAGCAAGCTCTAGAGGCTGGCATTTCTGAGGTGGTGTTTGACCGAGGCGGCAACCTGTATCACGGTCGCGTTCAGGCTCTCGCTGACGCTGCTCGGGAAGCTGGACTCCGGTTTTAAGGTAAGGCCGCTCGATTGATACGTTGTCGATGAAGTACTGAGGACTGAGTTAGCTAGGACACACCATGGCAGAACAACAACGAGAACGCCGCAGAGGCCGAAATAAGAGCCGCGAGACCCGCGAGTCCACTGAATGGCAAGAGCGGGTTGTCCAAATCCGCCGTGTTACCAAGGTGGTCAAGGGCGGCAAACAGCTCAGCTTTCGGGCTGTGGTGATTGTGGGTAATGAGCAGGGCCAAGTGGGTGTTGGCGTCGGTAAAGCCAAGGACGTGATTGGTGCCGTTAAGAAAGGGGTTGTGGATGGCAAAAAGCATTTGGTGGAAGTGCCCCTCACCTCTGGACTCTCCGTGCCCCATCCTATGCGCGGCATCGGCGGTGGTGCAGCTGTTTTGGTGATGCCTGCTGCCCCTGGTACTGGCGTTATTGCCGGTGGTGCCGTGCGCAGTGTCTTGGAGTTAGCTGGTGTTCGCAATAGCTTGGCCAAGCAGTTGGGATCCAGCAATCCTCTCAATAATGCCCGTGCCACCATTGATGCCCTTAGCCGGATGCGAACCTTTGAGGCTGTGGCAGAAGAGCGCGGTATCTCGGTCGATCAATTGAGAATGCGGTAGACCTTGGCTACCTGAGATTAGAGATCCCTAGGGTGCAGATTGGAAGACTGTCCTGGCCGGATCTCCTCTCAGTGTCTATCACCCCACCCCTGAGCCACCTCTAGAGACTTGTAAGGAGAAAACACCATGCGTATTGCTGATATTCGTCCTCAAGAGGGATCCACCCGTCGTCGCCGTCGGTTGGGTCGAGGCATCTCGGCTGGACAAGGGGCTTCGGCTGGTAAAGGGATGCGGGGGCAGAAAGCCCGCTCTGGTCGCAGCACCCGCCCTGGATTTGAAGGGGGTCAGATGCCCCTGTATCGCCGTGTGCCCAAGCTGAAAGGCTTCCCGTTGGTAAACCGTAAGGAATACACCATCATTAACCTCAGAAGCTTGGCTGATCTAGCAGCTGGCACTGAGGTGACGATGGAAAGCCTGATGGCGCTTGGCATCGTCACCACCAATGATGGCCCCCTCAAGATCTTGGGGGATGGTGATGTCACGGTGGCTCTGACCATCAAAGCGGCTCGCTGTACAGAATCTGCCAAGGCAAAAGTGGAAGCGGCCGGGGGATCCCTGACCTTGGTGGGCAAGTATTCTGAGCCTGTGGATCCTGAATGATCAGATTCTATTGCTTTCGATCGGCAAGTCAGTTGCGTTGGGCTAAACTGCCTCGACCCGTTTAGCTCTAGCTTATCCACGCCAGTTCATTCAATGGTGGACTTGCTGCTACTGACTGCCCACTGTGAGAGGCTAGACTCTATGAACAGGGAAACGATCCACTGCAAACGATCCACTGCAATTGAATCTTTCCTGAACACAAGGGGCGGTGAACACTAGGCAGCCCGAGTGGTATTCCCTGTCTCTTTCCTCCCCCAAGTAGTCACACACCCTGAGAACACTATGGTTGTCAACAGAGGCTCGACCCCCAGTGCCCAAGAGACATTTGCCCAGATGGCAAAAGCGGCTGGCCTGCGCGGTCGCATTATCCTCACCTTGGGCCTTTTGCTGTTGGTGCGTATTGGTATTTACATCCCTATCCCAGGTATTGATCGGGTTGCCTTTGCAGAAAATGCTGCAAACAGCCCGGTCTTTGGCTTTTTGGATATCTTCTCAGGGGGTGGCTTTTCAGCTTTAGGGGTTTTCGCCCTCGGGATCCTGCCGTTCATTAATGCGTCGATCGTGATGCAGCTTTTGACCTCGGCTGTCCCTTATCTTGAGAACCTTCAGAAGAATGAAGGGGAGCAGGGACGGCGACAGATTTCCCAAATTACCCGATTTGTCACACTCGGCTGGGCCATCATTCAAGGGGTGGGCTTGGCGGTCTGGGCGCGTGAGTTTGCTCTTGGGAGCAATCCCGTTGCCTTTGTGATCTCCACCACACTAGCCTTGGCGGCTGGATCCCTGTTTGTCATGTGGTTGGGGGAGGTGATCACTGAGCGGGGTGTAGGTAACGGTGCCTCCCTGTTGATCTTTGTCAATATCGTCGCTGTTTTGCCACGCGCCTTGGGAAATACCTTCAGCTTGGCCCAGCAGGATAGCAGCCGGATCGGCGGCATCGTGCTTTTGGTGGCGGTGTTCTTGGCCATGATCGTCGGCATTGTCTTTGTGCAAGAAGGCCAGCGGCGGATCCCAATCGTCTCCGCCAAGCGTCAGGTGGGCAATCGGCTCTATCGGGAACAAAAGAATTACTTGCCCCTTAAGCTCAATCAGGGAGGGGTGATGCCAATCATTTTTGCCACCTCCGTCTTGATTCTGCCCGCCTCCTTGGCCCAGTTTGCTCAGAATGAGACCCTAGCCCAGATCGCTGTTTTTATGTCCCCAAGTTCCTGGTTTTATATCCTGGTCTACTTGGTGCTGATCCTGTTCTTCAGTTTTTTCTATGCTTCCTTGATCATCAATCCCGTGGAGCTAGCTCAGAATCTGAAGAAGATGGGATCCAGTATTCCTGGCATCCGGCCTGGTAAGGCAACAGCTGAGTATGTAGGCGCGGTTCTGAACAAACTAACCCTCTTGGGGGCACTGTTTTTGGGGGCTGTGGCTATTGTTCCCACCATCGTCGAACGGGCCACCGGCATCACCACCTTTCAAGGGTTGGGAGCCACATCCCTATTGATTTTGGTGGGGGTGGCCATTGATACCTCAAAGCAGATTCAGACCTATGTGGTCTCGCAGCGTTATGAAGGAATGGTGAAAGAAGGGTGACACGACTGATTTTTTTGGGGCCACCGGGCGCGGGAAAAGGCACTCAGGCTGTTCTGTTGGCAGATGATTTTGGCATCCCACAGATCTCGACTGGAGATCTACTGCGGGGAGAGGTCAAAGCTGGAACCGAGCTGGGTCTAGAGGCCAAAGGCTTTATGGACAGAGGTGATCTGGTACCGGATCCCATTTTGGTGGGGATGGTGCGAGGTCAACTTCAGATTCACTCAGAGGGATGGATCCTGGATGGATTTCCTCGGACTTTACCACAGGCTGAAGCCCTCGACCAGCTGTTGGCTGATCTGGGACAGCCTTATGATGCGGTGATCAGCTTGGATGTGCCGGATGAGGTGATCGTAGAGCGTCTTCGGAGTCGAGGCCGCTCTGACGATACTGGGGAAACAATTCGGTATCGTCTGGAAGTTTATCGCAAACAAACCCAGCCACTAATTGACTATTACAGCCAGCGGCAGGTGCTTCGCCCTGTGGACGGTAACTGCGAAGTCGATCTCCTCCATCACCAATTGCAGGACTTGGTTAGCAAGACTAAGGGCAGTTAATCCCAGTTGTGGGATCCCCATTCAGGCGGCAGGTGGGGATCAAGACCAGAATTGCTTTCCTTCTCAATCCTCTGTAGATTTAAGTCTTTCCTGAGCTGCGTCGATCTTCTGCACCGCCCGCTGCAAAACTTGATCCCAGTTGGTATCGGGATCCCAGGGGGCAAAAGCTGCCTCTCCGGTATAGGGGTTGTAAATCCGGCAGAACAGCACCTCTTCACTATCGCCCGGTTCCACTGCAATCGTGATCGCTTGTTTGAGCTTTGTGATAGGGATCAAGGAGAGGGTGTACAGCGCGGCTTTGGCAAAATTTGACTCCAATCCCGACTCCAGCACATAGCGCTGCTGATCCGCCTTGATGTGGATATGCAGCTTGTGAACTGTTTGATTGCGCCGGGTCGCCTCAACTTTTTCCAGTTTAGTCACGACGCCGGTCAGAGCATCCGCTTCAATCGGCTGGGGGGTGCGAGCGGCATCCTCTGAAAGTGAATACCACAGGGATCCATGGGATCGGTT
>JBHJNR010000403.1:0-11574 GCA_050330615.1 Cyanophyceae cyanobacterium | reverse complement strand
CTATCAACGTAGTGGCAGTGGATGCAGATGCACATACGCTTGTAGACCGATAGACAGCGATACCTCTTTATAACAAAGCCAAATCACAAAGCTGCTGAGATCCTCAAGGTGTTCTGGGCCAAAAAAGCCCCAACCAAAAGGCGGGGGCTGCTCACAAGCATTGAGGTCAAGCAAAAACGACAGGGATCCCGGCCTTATGGAAAGACAATCTGTCCACGCAATTCACCAGGCGGGTTTATATCAGTATGGACGTTGATATAGTAGGCACCCGCCAAGAAAGAGGCCACCTGCTCCTCAGTCGCCGTCTCGCTCAGGACAAAACTGGCGGAGAGACGATTAGGAGCTTCGGTCACGGCGGGGATAAAATCCACGCCACCGGTACTTTGGGCAAAGGGCATTTCGCTAGCCAAGTGGACGTGCACAGGGCCTACCATACCCACATCAAATAAGGGACTGGTCAATCCGGCAAACTCGCCAGAGATGGACAAAGCTCCTGTTTCTGTATTGAGGAAAACGGCAGCTTCGCCGGTAGCAGTGACCGGAATCGTAGGATCCACGGGGGGAACTTCGGCCTCTGGGGACAAAAGTATCAGAGCAGAAACGACTGGATTGACGGGTTCTGGTGTCACGGCTGTACTACTGCTGCTGCTACAGCCAGTCATCAACAGCAACAGGGCAGTCATTACCATCATCAACCCCAGGGAGGCAAAGGTGGAGACTATTTTTTTGGGTTGTAGGGCACTTGCAAAAGAGAGCATGGAAGAAACTCCTCAAAAAGTAATGAACGAAACCTACAACATCCTTAGGCAAAATAAGCCGAGGGTTGAAGCATCAGTGGTTTCACTCAGACCAACGATAGCTCAAGCACCTTAAAATCGCAAAACCCATTGTTGTAGGCCCAAAAAAGTAGTGTAAGCCACAACATTTTTGTCTATTAATAAACTCAAGAAGACAGGTATATCCATCCTGTTCGGGTCATGCTCAATTGATGGTCTCAACTGACTTGTTGGACGCACTTAGCCACTGCAAACTGACTCTTCGGACTAGAGTCATTCACAGTGAAAGGGTATCTCCAAGCTCACTGATCCAAATCCCCTCTGTTGGATGAGGTGCGTAGAGAGGACGCTTGGGCCGAGTCTTTTGCCAACCTCTGCCCCCCGCGATGGACTCCAGCTCGGCGTCACTCAACTGATCATCAGTCGGGTGATCATCAGTCCGGTTGGTCAGCTCCGGTTCTGGGCTGTTAGTCCATGCCACTTTGCTGTTGTCAGTCATGATCGCATCTCCTTGAAGTCATTGCACTTTTGGCGATTGCCTATCCTGAGCATAGGATCCCTTGGCAAGTCTGAAAGTGATGCAGATCAACAGGCAAGAGTGAGTTTCTACGGTTTTGAGGGATCCTGGTGCCAAGAGCAGGGAGCCTCGCCTAATCGTTCGATTGACATATTCCGTAGGGATCCGACACTTTTCGCAATCAGATGCAATGAGATCCGGGTTAAGTGAAACAGATTGCTTACACAACTTGAGCTTTGATGGGGGATTGTCTACAGTACAGATGCTTGCTTTTGAGGCCCTAAGAGATGAGTTCCAACGAAAGATACCGCCTGACCTGCACCCTGAGCTTCGGGGATATCTATGGGCAGATCATTGTTTGGCTGATTGTCATCTTTGCCAGTGTGGCTGCTGCCTTGGGGTTGATGGACTCGCCTCTCTATGCCTTTTTTGCTATTGGCTTGATTTTGGTGTTGTCGCTGCCCTTCTTGCTCTTTGCCTTTGTCACCACCCTACTCAACCACATCGAGTTCACTCCTCTTTCCCAGATCAAGGCTGAGGTCAAGCCGGGAACCGGACGGGTCACAAGCGCAGCCTAAGGCAGTAGACTCTCCGAGCACCCGACATCAGATCACCCAGGGATCCGAATCATCGCAAAAGAATTGTCCCTAAGATGTGATCTCAAAATGTGATGTCAGGCAGGGGCTCTGCCTCTGGCTCAGTTTGAGGCGGAAAGAATCGCGATAATATTTGCCGAATCCGCAACAGAAATATCAGCCGCTGCAACTCCGGCGAGACCTCTACCGATCCAGATTGCTCTCTTGATCCATCGGTAATTTCCGCCTGCTCAGTGGGGGACAGTGGGCTGTTATCAAAGGCTGAGCGGGAGCGGAGACTGGGTTGAATGCGCAGGATTTCTTCGGGGATATCGTCGGAGGGAGGCAGCGCCACAGCCGCCGCCGCCAACCATAGCCCCAACAGGGATCCCCCCATCAGATAGCACCCGACTTGCCCTATAACGTTATGACGTGGTCTCAAAACCTTACCCCAGCCCTTTAGATACGCAGTTGTTTTTTGAGAACCATCACCGAACGAGCCGCCACTGAGATCGGCTTTGATTCGGTATGGGGCACCGTTTCATGCACGAAATCAGGAAAAGTGGTATCGATCACCATCAGCCAATCGTGAATCTGTAAATTGTCTGGAATGACAAATTCCACCTCTTCGTAGTGAGCATTAAAAAACACCATAAAGCTGTCATCTCGGATTTGTTCCCCTTTGGTACCGGGTGTGGCAATCAGATCCCCATTCAAAAAGATGCCGATGGCTTTGGCAAGGCTATCTTGCCACTGCTCCTCGGTCATATCACCCCCATCCGGGTTGAACCAGGCAATATCAAAAATACCGGATCCCCGAATGTCGCGACCTTGGAACCATTTGCGTCGCCGCAAGACCGGATGCTGATGGCGGAAATAGATCAATTTGCGGACAAAATTGAGCAGATCTTCATTCTCTTTTCGTAAGTCCCAATCGATCCAGTTTAGATCATTGTCTTGGCAGTAGGGATTGTTATTGCCATGCCGTGAAAAGCCCAATTCATCCCCGCCCAGAAGCATCGGTACCCCTTGAGATAGCATCAGGGTCACCCAAAAATTGCGCTGTTGCTGTGCCCGTAGAGCTAAGACTTTGGGATCCTTTGTCTCTCCCTCTACCCCACAATTCCAGGAACGGTTGTGGCTTTCTCCATCCAGGTTGTTTTCGCCATTGGCATGATTGTGCTTGTCGTTATAGCTGACTAGATCCCGCAGGGTAAACCCATCATGGGCGGTGATGAAATTGATGCTGGCGCTAGGGCTGCGTCCATTCGATTCATACAGATCGGAGCTGCCCGTAAACCGATAGGCAAATTCGGCCAAGGTGCGATCTTCCCCCCGCCAAAAGTCCCTGACGGTATCGCGAAATTTGCCATTCCACTCTGACCACAGCAAGGGAAAGTTGCCCACATGATAGCCCCCTTCTCCCACATCCCAAGGCTCTGCAATCAGCTTCACATCCGACAAAACTGGATCTTGGTGAATGATGTCAAAGAAGGCTGCTAGGGTATCCACCGCATAGAGTTCTCGGGCTAAGGCAGAGGCCAGATCAAAACGGAAGCCATCCACATGCATTGTTTGAACCCAATAGCGCAAGCTATCCATGATCAGCTTCAGCACCTGCGGATTACGGACATTGAGGGAATTACCACAACCTGTGAAATCCATGTAGTAGCGTTGATCTTCGGGAATTAGCCGGTAGTAGTAGGCATTGTCGATGCCTCGCAAGGAGACCGTCGACCCCATCTGATTGCCTTCGCCAGTATGGTTGTAGACCACATCCAAGATCACTTCGATGCCTGCTTTGTGCAGATCTTTGACCATCTGCTTAAACTCCCGCACCTGCTGACCCTGGGATCCACTGGCACTATAGGCGGCATGGGGGGCAAAGTAGTTGACCGAGTCATAGCCCCAATAATTGCTCAGCCCTTTGCCCAGCAGATGACCCGGCTGGGAGATGAAGTGATGCACCGGCATCAACTCCACCGCTGTAATGCCCAACGACTGTAAAAAGCTGATCACGGTGGGATGGGCCAACCCCGCATAGGTGCCCCGGATCTCCTCCGGGATCCCTGGGTGGAGGCGGGTGAATCCCCGCACATGGGTCTCGCGAATCACCGTCTCATGCCAAGGGATCTGCAATAACTCGTCCCCCTGCCAATCAAACGATTCATCAATGACAATGCTTTTAGGCACATGATCGGCGCTATCGATCTTGGAGTAGGAGAGATCCTGATGTTCTTCCTCCCAGTCATAACCAAAGATCTCTGGCCCATGTTTGATATCCCCATCCAGAGCTTTGGCATAGGGATCGATCAGCAGCTTGTGGGGGTTAAAGCGATGGCCATTTTCAGGCTCGAACGGCCCATGCACCCGAAACCCATAGCGTTGTCCTGGGGCAATGCTGGGAAGATAGCCATGCCAGACAAAGTTACTCACCTCCGTCAAGGGCAAGCGGGTTTCTCTGTCTGCCTGATCAAAGAGGCATAGATCAACCGCAGTGGCATTCTCTGAGAACAGTGCAAAATTGGTGCCTTTACCATCCCAGGTTGCCCCCAGCGGAAATGACTTACCCGGCCAAACGGGAACGTACATGGGGATCCCCTCAATATTCCAAATCGATAGTCTAAGTCGATGACAGCCCTTCTTCTGGTCTCGGTAGATCTCAAACAACCCGTCCCTGAGTCAGGAGTGGGGGATCCTTTTGGGTCGTTGATGGAGATCACAGCGGACAGAAAAGACGGGAAAGACTCCCCTTAGGGTATCTCAAATTTTGGGATCCCTTGGCTCTAGAGCAGAGTTGAGTCGCGGCCAGAGTGCTTTGCCCCGTGGATTCTCCGCCTGAAGAAAGCGATTGTTCTGTGTCCCTACCCTTCGCCAGCACTTAGCCTTTCTCCTTCGATTCCACCACAATCACCGGGATCCGGCTGCTGTCTAAAACCGCCTGTGTGGTGGATCCCATTGTTGCCCGTTGGACAAAAGTTACTGGTCGTTTGCCCAAGACAATATCACTGGCACCTAGGCTTTGGGCGACTTGGACGATGGTCTCTGGAGCTGCGCCAGATTGTCGAATCAGGTGATGGGGAATATCGGTCAAGATCTGGTGACTCAGGGTGCGTATGTGCTCAAATCTCTCAGTGCTCATTTCTGGAGAGACCATGCCATCCTCCACAAATAACACCTCTACCCGTCCATCCGTGCGACGGGCCAGATCTCCGGCTTTGGTCAAGACCGACTCCGTCAAAAGGGATCCATCCACCGCCGCGACGATCACCACTGCCCCTAAAGCTCCAACCTTGGTGGGATCCACAGTTCCCCTATGGAGCAGCTTGGGGGCAAAGAAGCCCGTGGCCCACGCCCCCAGGGGAGCTGTCACCAAAATAGAGAGAGCGGATAGGGCCAAAATCGTCTCCCCGCCCGCCAGACCTGCGGACAAGGGCAACGCCCCAATCGCCGCCTGCACCGTGGCTTTGGCCATATTCCCCGGCAATAAGAACAGTCGCTCTGACCTCGTCCAATTGCTGCCAACAGTGGAAAGCCACCAACCCACCATGCGACCAAAAACCAAACTGAGCAGCAACAACAGGATCCCCGGCAATAGCACTGAGCCCAAAACACTGATCTGAATGGCAGCTCCCAGCAACACAAATAGCACGATCTCGGCTACTGCCCAGAGACCATCAAATCCGCCCCGAATCCGGCGAGCTAAAGGGGGATCCTGTTCGATCAAAAAGAACCCCAGCCCCATCACCGCCAAATACCCAGAATAATAGGGCCATGCGGAGGATCCCAGCACCAAAGCTAGGGCCAAACAGGCGGTTACCAACGTGGACTGCAAGCCCGTCTGTGTCCAGCGGGGCAGCAGTTTGACCAGTAGCCATGCCCCTGCCCAACCCAAGACCAGCCCCAGGGCGAACTGCAAAACAATGAGAACCGGCATCCCTGCTGCTGTGGTTAGAAAGCCACCCCCTTCACCGCCACTCAACAGATTGAGCAGCAAGCTGAAAACCAGCAATAGGCTCACATCGGACAAAGCACTTCCCGTCAAGATGGCATCTGGGATCCCTTTATCCACCCCCCAGCCCAGACTTTTGAGCCGCAACATCCCCGGCACAATCACAGCGGGCGACTCGGCCCCCAAAATACAGCCCAGCAGCAGCCCTGTGCCCCAATCCAGCCCAAACAGCCAAACCGAGAGCATCATCACGGCAATGGCCTCAGCCGCTGCCGGGAGAAAGCCCAGCCGCAGAGCCACGGATCCCTGCTGGGCCAACTTGTCCCGATCCAGCCCGAGACCCGCTTTCATCAAAATGATCATCACTGCGACGGTACGCAGCGCATCGGCACTGGCCAAAATCTCTGCATCAAGGCGATCCAACCCCTCTGGTCCCAATAGGATCCCGGCGATGATCATCCCCAGCAGAGGCGGTACTCCGATCCGGCGAGCGATCTGACCGGCAAAAAAGCCTCCCCCCAGGATCCAGAGACCACCGATCAACATACGTCAGCCTTCTTACGGGATATCACTCTTCATCCAGAGGCAACCCCGCTCGGATGCGGCCTTTGCCAAAATACCGACCAAATTGGAGCTCGTAGACCTCATCTTCGTCCTGGGTTTCTGCCACCAGATCGGAGTCGGGATAACCGACACAGAGCAGCGCGTAGCCCTGAGCCTTGAGGTCTTTGCTGATGCCCATTGCCTCTGGCTGGCGAATCTGACCCTCCGTCACCCGCACAGCACAACTGGTACAGGCTCCATTGCGGCAGGCAAAAGGGAGTTGGATCCCGATGGCCTCTGCCGCCTGCAAAATGTACTGATCGGCTCTGACCTGGATCCGATGATGTTGATCTCGCTGCCGATCATGGAGAGAGACCCAATAGGTGGGAATAGCGGGATCCCCGCCAGATGGTTCACCGCCAAAGTGCTCGTCAGACGATTGGGGTTCGATCAGATCAGACATCGTTGTAACTCAGCGCTAACGAAACTCCAAAAGAGGCCACAATTCTGTAGCCTCCTTGCCTGATCCTAAGCTCTTTTGCCCTTTCGTCCCCGTTAGGATTCTGGCGGGAACCCCAGTCCGGCCAACACATCCTGGGCATGAGTATCGACCTTGATCTTGAGCGCCTTGCCCGTAGACGAGGACACCCCAGTTCCATAGACCTGCTCAATCAGGCCACTGGCACCGATCACAAACGTGCTGCGGGTGATGCCGTTGTAGGTTTTGCCCATAAACTTTTTGGGGCCATAGACCCCATAAGCGGTGGCCACAGCAGCATCCTCATCCGCCAACAGCGGAAAAGGCAAGGTGTACTTGTCGATAAATTTGGCATGAGAGCGGGGCCCGTCCGTACTCACCCCCAGAATGACCATTCCCTTGTCTTGATAAATCGAGTAAGCATCCCGGAAGCTACAAGCTTCTTTGGTGCAGCCAGGGGTGTTGTCGCGGGGATAGAAGTAGAGCACCACCCGCTGCCCTCGAAACTGACTGAGACTAATGGTTTGGCCTGTGGCATCGGGCAATGTAAAGGCAGGCGCTGGATCACCAATAGCAAGCGGCGCACTATCAAGAGTCATACACCACTACCATCAAGCCTTCTTGGGAGTGAGGATCATGGTCATATTACGGCCTTCCTTCTTGGGGGATTGCTGCATATCCACGATGGTCTCTAGGTCTTTGAAGAGCCGGATCAACAGATCTTCACCCAGATTGACGTGCTGCACCTCACGGCCCCGAAACATGATGGTTGCCTTGATCTTGTCGCCGTCCGCGATGAATTCTTGGGCGCGCTTGAGGCGGACATTGTAGTCATTCTCGCCAATGTTATAGCGCATCTTGACTTCTTTGATCTCAGCATTGTGCTGCTTCTTGCGGGCTTCGCGAGCCTTCTTCTCCTGCTCAAACTTGTATTTGCCATAGTCCATGATCCGGCAAACGGGGGGATCCGCCTTATCACTCACCAGCACCAAGTCAAGATCTTTTTCTTCAGCAAGGCGCAGAGCGTCGCGGGGAACCATGATTCCCAGTTGCTCTCCGTCGCTACCAATTAGGCGGATCTTAGGAAACCGAATCCGCTCATTGATGTTGGGTAGATCGCCTCTGGGTTTGCGGGGGGCTTCGGGACGGCTTGTTCTCAAGAAGGAATCTCCTTACGAAAGGGTAGGTTTGAGGCTTCCGGTCGAGGGCAGTGCCAGATACCAATGCCAGTAGGACAGGGCTGACAGGACACGCGCGACAGAAGGCTGGAACTCTATATTACTCAGTAGAGCGAAAGGGTTGCCATCTCTTCGAGAGTTTGCGCTGGGGGATGTTGATTTTTCTTAACTCTCTGAGATTTGGGAGCGGATATCCGACGGTCTCCCAGGGATCCCAGCAGCTCAAAACAACCTCTCTACTCTAACAAATCCTCGGTTTTTCACAGTATCTAGCAAATGACAAGAGGGGGAAGGACTGTAATTCTGTCAAGTTTTACTGATATTTATTGCCAACCGTTTGTGTGCAATAACCTGGATGAAGACCTGTTTGAGAACGTGATGCAGGGATCCCTAACGAGTCTGAACCAGATTCGCTAAGATGACTTTAGGGCTAGTGGAAACTGTGTCTGTGATTGCTTACTCGTCAAAGTCGCCTGTTTTCATCTGGAGTACCCTGCGCTTCTCCTCAACGCTCTACACCCATCCTGTGCTAGATCGCCTGACGGAGACCGTCCCAGATGTCTGGCAGCCTGAAGTTAGATTGGGATTGCAAGAAGCCTTGATCAACGCGGTCTGTCATGGCAATGGACTGGATCCGACCAAAGAAGTCGTGGTGCAGTATGCCAACCGCACCCCCATCTATCAGTGGTTGATCAGTGATCAAGGATCTGGTTTTTTGGGATCCTGTGTGCCTCACCCCTGCCCCTGGTGTTGCCCCCATGAGATGGAGGAGTCAGGCCGAGGTCGGTTTATCATGACGCAAGTTTTTGACTACGTGGAGTGGAATGGCAACGGTAGTCAGCTCTACTTGGCAAAGTACATTGACTGTAGCCCCCACCGCCAACCCCTCATTGTTTGACTCTAGCCACCTCTAGCCAGAGGAGCTTGACCCCATACAAAAAGCACCCAGTAACACAACGCTCCGAGGGATCCTTCTGTATCATAGGCAAATCATTAAGGGCGCATTATCAGGGGTCAACACATGGGATCCACATCGCTGCTGGGTCGGGATTTGCTATCGCTAGCTGATCTATCCCGTTCGGAACTACTGGAATTGATCGAGCAGGCTGTTGTCCTCAAGCAGGGGAAGTATCAGCCGTCTCTGGCGGGCAAAACCTTGGGATTGCTCTTTAACAAAGCCTCTACCCGTACCCGCGTCAGTTTCAGCACGGCGATGTTTCAGTGTGGGGGTACGGTGCTGGATCTGATGGCCTCCGTCATGCATGTCAGTCGAGGGGAGCCGATTGCTGACACAGCGCGAGTGCTGTCTCGTTATTTGGATGCTGTGGCCATCCGGACTTTCGATCAGTCGGAGTTGGAGACCTTTGCCCAGTATGCTGATATCCCGGTGATCAACGCCCTCACCGATCAGTTTCATCCCTGTCAGGCGCTGGCAGATCTGCTCACCCTACGGGAAACCTTTGGATCCCTGGCGGGTTTGACCCTGACCTACTGTGGCGATGGCAATAATGTGGCCCATTCCCTCTTATTGGCCTGCGCGATGGCCGGCATTCACATTCGAGTCGCTACCCCGCCCGACTTTGCCCCTGATCCAACCATCGTGGCCCAAGCCCAAGCCTTGACTGAAGCCTCTACCATCACCATCACCACCAATCCCGAAGTGGCGGTAAAGGGATCCCAGGCTATTTATACCGATGTCTGGGCCAGCATGGGTCAAGAGGACGAGGCGGGATCCCGGTTGCCGATTTTTATGCCCTATCAGGTGAATGAGGCTTTGCTGGAGTTGGCGGATCCTGATGCGATCTTTTTGCACTGCCTGCCCGCCCATCGTGGCGAAGAAGTCACGGATGAGGTGATGGAGGGATCCCGGTCGCGGGTCTGGGATCAGGCAGAAAATCGCCTTCATGCCCAGAAAGCCCTGGTGGTGAGCCTATTGGGAGCGTAGAACTTCTTGGCAGAGATGCCTATGCCGTTGAGCCGCTCAGACAAGGGGCTTAAGCCCCTTGTTCATACTGGGTAACTTTATGCTGCCGAGTGGTTTTCAATACAAAGGATCTCAATAGATCCCAAACAAACCCCAGCAAGATCCAAGGGTTCTGCCAGAAGTTCACTTGAAGTTCCCAGACAAGATGGCCCCACTGCCTAGCATTTTTTGTAAAGTGGATGCGTTAGCACATTGCCTTAGCACATCCTTGGTCAACAGCACATCTTTGGTCAACGCACGAGGCAGTGAGGGTTTGGGAGACATCATCATGCGAGTGGCTCGACTGACAGCAGTAATCAAAGGCGCGATCCGGCGCACCCAGTCCCTGAGCCGTCCGGCTCGGCGGTCTAGCTTCCCCCCCCGCAAATCTGCCTCCGGCATCCTGCTCAAGAGTCTGGTGAGCGGATCCCTGGCAGCGGGTGGCATGATGGCGGGCTTACCGCAGTTGTCTGCTCCTGTGGCAGCCTTGGAATCCATCAATCGTCCAGCCCTGAGCCAAACCCGGCGGGCGGAGGTGATGCAGGTGTTGGATGTCAACCGGCTGGCGGTGCGCCTAGAAGGTGAAATTTCGGTGCGGGTGGTGGAGCTGATCGGATTGAGTGGGATCCCTTCTATCAACCCGGCTTGGACAGCACTGACTCAGCAAATGCCAATGCCCGTCTACTTAGCCGCCCAATACCTCCAAGACACCGTTAGCGGTGGTTTTGTGGATCTCGAGTTTGATCCCCGCTTGGGTAGCACCACCAATGAGCCGATGCTGGCCTACGTCTGGAAAGCCAATACGTTTGTCAATCGCGAGATGCTCTTTCGCGGTCATGCCCCTTTTATGCGAACCAGCGTTCCGACCAAATATGGCAATGCTCTGCAAGAAGCGTCCGATGTGGCCCAACGCCAAGGGCGCGGTATCTGGAGTTTTTATGGCCCGCAGCCCATTGTAGGGGGATCCCAGCCTCAGCCCGCTGGTGAACCCAATTTGCCCTTTGAGACCCCCTTGGATGCCATCGGCACAGCCATTAAGTAGCTAGAGCCTGCTTCTAGCAGCTTGTACATCTTTTCCTCATACATCTCAGGCAAGGGGCTTAAGCCCTTTGTTTGTAGGCAGTAGAATTTTGCCACCAATTTCTAGCTTGCCAATAAACTCTCCACCCACTCTCGATAGCGGTGGGGAAAAATGAGTAGTTCTTGGGGACGGGTATCCACCAAGGCTTTGACGAGGGACGATAACTCTGCAATCTCGCGGGGGCCACGTTCGGTGTGCAATTGGATCCCTTGGTGGTAGAGGCTGTAACCCTGGATGCGGGAGGATCGCAGCCCCACGTAATAGACGGGATCCAGGCCATCTTGGGCCACCTTCTGACGCAAGCCCTGCAACACCTCATCTCGCTGGTGGGCATCCAAATAGGAGATATTCAGCCCCTTAAATAGATCCCGCTCCAGGTAACGGCGGGCCAAGTCCTGCAAGATGGGGTCTGTAGAGCCAAAGCGAGAATCCTGCCCGAGCAGGGATCCCTGGCTCCAGAATCGCAGCGGGTAGGTAAACATGATGTCGTCAGCCGCCAAATAAAGCGGCA
>JBHJNR010000402.1:0-3325 GCA_050330615.1 Cyanophyceae cyanobacterium | reverse complement strand
CAGACCTGTGCTATCGCGGGGATGAGAAATGCCGCGCAAGCAGTTCAAAATGCCCAAGCGGGATCCCTGACCCTGAGCCCAGAGGATATCCAGCTCATGGATCAGATTAGCCGCACCGTGACGAATACGCTGGATGATAATCCTGTGATGTGGAATTTTGCCGCCTCTTAGCCCCCTCCTGATGACCCATCTTTCGCCCAATAGCATCTATGACAATCCGCTTGCCCAGGGATCCCAGTATCCTGGGCGAAATCCGGCGGGGATCCCTGAGAATCCTACCCATCCAGCTCAACGTCTGCTCGACCGCTACCAGCAAGGGGAACGGGACTTTGGCGGGATAGACATTCGGGGATCCCGATTGCGGGCGGCGATATTGGCTCAGGCCAACTTTGCCGGGGCCAAGCTATCCTGGGCCGATCTGTGGGGATCCCAGTTGATGGGGAGCAGTTTTTGCGATGCTGAGCTGGTGGGGATCCAGCTGGGGGAAGCCAATCTATCAGAATCCTCATTTTGGGGAGCTAGCTTGACCCAGGCCAATCTGTGGGGGGCCAACTTGACCGGGGCGCAATTGTGGGGATCCCTGTTAATGCGGGCCAATCTCAGCTATGCCTGCCTCAAAGATGCCGATCTGCACAAAGCGGATTTGACCGAGGCTAACCTGCGAGGGGCAGATCTGTCCGAAGCTCATCTAGCAGACACTATCTTGACTGGGGTCGTCTGTGACCACCAAACCCGGTTTCCCAAGGGATTTGAGTTAAATTGAGTTCCTGATTTCAGCCTATTGCCAATAAACCCGATCGATCTTAGGAGCTTCCCCCTTGCCCCTCGCCCGCACTTATCACCCGCAGTCCTGGCAGGGATCTCTCCGGTTGACTTTTACCCGACAGGGATCCCAGACTCGGTTGACGGAGGCCTTTAGCCAAGCTCCCCTCAAAGTACAGCGCCCGTTTGCCAGCCAGGATGGCCGATGCAAAACCATGTTGCTGCATACGGCAGGGGGCTTAGTCGGGGGGGATCGGCTCGATTATCAAATCACCCTCAACCCAGGATCCCAGGTGCAGTTGACCACCGCATCGGCGGGCAAGATCTACCACAGCCAAGGATCCCCGACGGTTCAACAGGTGAATTTGCAACTCAAAGCGGGTAGCTATCTAGAGTGGATCCCTCGCGAAACCATCCTGTTTGATCGGGCGAACCATCATCAATCTCTCCGGGTGGAACTGGAACCAGGGGCGCTGTGGGTGGGCTGCGATCTGATCCGGTGGGGGCGCACTGCTCGCGGAGAGCACTTTAGCTCCGGTTCCTGGCGATCTCAGACTGAGGTTTGGCGGCAGGGCCAGCCCCTCTGGATCGACCGGCAACAGTTGGCAGGGGGGAGTTTGGCCTTATCCAGTTCCAATGGACTGGCGGGCTATGCCGTGATGGGGACATGGATTCTGATCGGGCAGACGCTGGACAGTGATCACCTCGGGCAGTTACGCGAACTGGGGCATACCGTGCTAGACCCGGCCCGCGAACAGTGGGGACTGACTCAACTGTCCTGCGGGATCCTAGGACGATACCGAGGGCCTTCCACTCAGCGGGCCTGGGCCTGGATGATGACCTTGGGATCCCAAGTCAGAGAGTACCAAGGTAGAGATCACCAAGCCAGAGATTAGAGGGACGCTCTGATGACAGTCAAGTCCGGCTTAGGGGCTGGCGGAAATCCCTAAATAGTGTGATCGAATACCTTGGATCACGCTGGCGAGCCTTTAGAGTAGACGGGTACTTTTGCTGATCAATCAAGACTGTGTCGCCCTTTTCCCGATCAGTCTAGGACTTGCTATGGATCCTGTTCAAGCTCTCGATTCTTTTGCCCAACGCTCCCTCAAAACCCTAGGGATCCCTCCGACCGCTTGGTATGTGGATGCTGAGGTGGCGGATATCACCCGCCCAGCTCTGCCCAGCCACGTCATCACCCTGCCAACCCGCTCCAAGTTGCTGCGGCTCGATTTGGCCAAGGCGGCGATGGTGGTGATCGATATGCAAAATGATTTTTGCCACCCTGAGGGTTGGTTGGCTGGAATTGGGGTCGATGTCACCCCTGCCCGGAATCCGATTGGCCCGCTCAAGGCCCTATTGCCCATCTTACGGGCGGCTCAGGTGCCCATCCTCTGGGTCAATTGGGGCAACCGTCCCGATCTGCTCAATATCAGCGCTGGGTTGCTCCATGTCTACAAGCCCGCTGGTGTGGGGGTAGGACTGGGGGATCCCTTGCCCGGTCGCCAAGCCCCCGTTTTGACCAAGGGTAGCTGGGCGGCAGCGGTGGTGGATGAGTTGACCCCAGATCCGGCCGATATTGGGGTGGACAAATATCGTATGAGTGGCTTTTGGGATACGCCTTTGGATAGCATTCTCAAGAACTTGGGTCGCTCCACCCTATTTTTTGGGGGTGTCAATGCCGATCAGTGTGTGATGGCGACCCTTCAGGATGCCAATTTCCTAGGCTATGACTGCATCTTATTGGAGGATTGCACCGCCACCACCTCGCCGGACTATTGCTTGCAGGCCACTCTCTACAACACCAATCAATGTTTTGGGTTTGTGGCTCTGTCCTCAGACCTATCTGGTCTCAACCAGGCTTAGCACTTCAGATCACCCGCTAGACCCACACACTCTTGAAGAGGTTGAACCATGGAAGCCACCCCCCGTTGCGTCATCCCCTTGATCAAGTCTCCTCTGGACTATCAGGCTTATCGCATCAGCCCCGATGACACCAATCGGCTGGCCATCGTCTTTGACCCGACCCATGCCAATATCTCTCTTACCTTGTGTGTGGAAATCTTTGATGAAGGGGGCAAAACCCCGCCTAATCAGCATCAATTGGCCATCGAGATGTTTTTCATTATTTTAGGCACTGGGGTGGCCGTCTGTGATGGCAAAGAGATTCCCATCCAGGCCGGTGATAGTCTCTTGGTGCCCCCCACTGGGATCCATGCCATCCGCAATACGGGGCCGGGCCGTCTCTATGCTCTCTGCATCATGATCCCCAACGAAAATTTTGCCGAGCTGATCCGCAGTGGGATCCCGGTGCCCTTGGATGAGGAAGATCTTCAGGTCTTACGGGGAGCGCGTCCAACCGCCCTGGTCGGGACAGAAGTGGGAGTTCGATAGCGAGTGGGAAGGCGAGGACACCTCAGGCTATTGACGGAAAAATGCCTTTTCCCGCTCAAGGTCTATTGACATCCTCTCCCAGCAACCCTATCGGGTATGCAGGGAGATTCCCTGGGTCGCCCCAAGGATTTCCTGCTTCACAGCCAGCCAGCTAGACTGAGTGACCCCAGCC
>JBHJNR010000401.1:0-3417 GCA_050330615.1 Cyanophyceae cyanobacterium | reverse complement strand
CCGCCACCACACTGATCAGCCGATACAGCCCTGCCGCCGCCACCAAGCTGCCCGTTGGTAAAGTACCCGCCAACAGCACAATCACCCCCGACTCAAACACCCCCAATCCCCCAGGGGATCCCGGCACCACCAAGCCCGCCCCCCAAGCCAGACCAAAGGCCCCCACCACCAGCGGCATCTGACCCATCGACAGCGGGGTCAACCCGATCACAATGATCAAAAACCCCATCCCCCGCAACAGCACAAACAGCCCTTCCCCCACCAGGGATCCCCAGGGAAAGGCCAACAGGCGCGGATAGAGGATTTCGGCTGGAACTAGCGCAGGATCCTGGAGTTTCCCAAAGATACGCTGTTTCGAGCCCGCCACCTGTCGCAGCAACCGATTCAACACCAGGGGCCGCAACAGCCACAGCAGCCCCATCACCGCCCCCAGCACCTGCCAGCGATACAGGATCCCCAGGCTCAGAGCCGCCACCGCCATCAACGCCGCCTCCAGCACCACGCTCAAGATGCCAACCCCCACCGGGATCCCGTGCTGTTGCACCGCCCGCACCCGTCCGACAAAATGCCAGACATTGCCCGGCAGATACTTGGCCACATTGGTTTGCAGATAGACCCGCGCGCTCCACAGACAAGACACCGAGGCTTGAGCAGCCGCCTCGCCACTCGCGGCTCCACAGAGAGTCAAGATCCAGCCCCAAACCCAACCGCCCCAGATATGGGCCAGCAGTGTCAGCCCCAAAGCCCCCAACAGGGATCCCCACTGTTGAGACAGATCCACCCCTCGCAGCATCTCCTGGTGTTGCAGCACCGTCCGCGCCAAAAAGTAGAGGATCGCCCCCCACAGGATCCCCATAGCTAGGGGCTTGAGAGGAAAGGACATCATCGAGCTTGCAGCCAATCGGCAAACTGTTGCAGCCCCTCCAAAAAGCTGGTTTGGGGCGCATAGCCCAGTTGCTCGCGGGCCAGACGGATATCCGCCCAGGTATGGGAGACATCCCCCGGCTGTTCCGGTTGCCAATCCAGCTTGGCCTTGTGCCCTAGCACTTCCTCCAATCCCCGCACCACCTCCAACAACGTCACCCGCTGATCATTGCCCAGATTAAATACAGACCAGGGATCCCTGTCATAGGCCATCGCCGCTCGGATCCCAGCCACCGTATCCATCACATAGGTGTAATCTCGTGAGGTGCTGCCATCCCCGTACAGAGGTACAGGATCCCCGACCAAGAGACGGCGGGCAAACTTGTGAATGGCCAGATCGGGCCGTTGGCGCGGGCCATAGACCGTAAATAATCTCAGTGCCGTAAACCGGATCCCATAGTGATGGCTATACACCAGCCCTAAGTGTTCCCCGCTGATCTTTGAGGCTGCATAGGGGCTGATGGGGCGCAGGTCGGTATCATTTTCTCGCCAGGGCAGGTGAGGGTTGGTGCCATAGACACTACTAGAGGATCCAAAGACAAATCGCTGGATGTTGCGCTGGCGAGCAAAGTCCAAAAGCGTTTGGGTGCCCAGTACATTCACCGCCAGATAACGAGTCGGATCCGCCAGACTGGGACGCACCCCCGCCAAGGCCGCCAGATGCACAATGCCCGTCAAGGCTTCAGGAATCGAGGCCAAAGCCTGGGGATCCCGGATATCCGCCTGTATAAAGCGATAGTGGGGATGGGCGAGATGAGATTGGATGGCAAAATGTTTGGCATCGGGGTGATAAAACGGATCGAAATTATCCATCCCCACCACCCGAAAACCCGCTCCTCCGGCGGCTCTCTCAGCATCACTATCCGCCAACAACCGATCCACCAAATGACTGCCCACAAAGCCCGCCGCGCCGGTAATCAGCCATGATTCTGGAGACCAATTTGGGGTCGAGAAAAGAGATGATGATGCGGACATGCAGCCTAAACTAGGGGGTCACAATCATTGGGTTAAACTCTTTCGGATGAACCTGATGTCCTGTGGTTCAATGTACTTCAAAGATTCAAATGATCTTTAATCCTACAGGATTGCCATAGCACAGCTTACTATGGCGGTGTACCCCCTGCAGTTGTCATGGCACCCCAAACTACCTTGTCTTCCCCTCTCAGCGATTGGCCCATCGACCAACTCCCTGGCCTACCAGAGGATGTGTGCAGCAAAATGCAGCATCTCGGGATCCTGTCCAGCATGCAATTATGGCAGCAATCTCTCTCGGCTATCACCGCAGAGCAATTGGCCGAGAAGCTGCAAATGCCCACCCAACAGGTGCTCAAGTGGTCAGCAATGGCAGATCTGGCCCAGGTGCCAGGTGTGGGCTGTATCTATGCTGGAGTTCTATTGCATGTGGGGGTGTGCTCCTCTGTGCAACTGGCCAAAGCCTCCGCTGATTCGCTGCACCAACAGATTATGCGTCTGCAAGTCCGCACCATGAGCCGAGATCACAAACTATCGGTGGGTCTGGTCAACCAATGGATCATGAAAGCTCAAGAGACCGCCACTGCCCAGCGCCAAGTCCGCCGTCGCGTCGCGGCTCGCGCCTAACCCAGTCGAGTTCTACATAGTCCTACATCAAAAACTCTCTAAACTGTGCTTGTCTTGATAGTGCTTGATGGTGCTTGACCCTCATCTGGCCTGATCAGATTCAAAATCAACTTATCGAAATCATCATGGGATCCGCTCGTTCGATCTTGCCTGCCTGGGCCTATCCTTGGGTGCATCGGGGCTTGAGTCGGCTCTTTCTCGACAGCCTGTGGCAGTTGCCGCTTCAGCCCGGATCCCACTCTATTGCTCTCACCTTTGATGACGGGCCTCATCCTGACTACACCCCTCGGTTGTTGAAGGTTTTGGCCCATTTTGATGTCAAGGCCACCTTTTTTGTTTTGGGGGAACGGGCCCAGCGCTGGCCCGAAGTGGTGGCGCAGATGGCTGCAGAAGGGCACCAGTTGGCTCTGCATGGCTGGCAACATCGTAGTTTTCCCAGCTTGTCGCCATCGGAGTTGCGGCAGTCTCTGCGGCAGACCCAAGAGATATTGGCCACCGCTACAGGAGAGATCCCAGAGTCCTTTTGGTGGGTGCGCCCCCCCAATGGCTTGGTCTGGCCCCAGACCGTGAGGCAGTTGCAATCGTGGGGGTATGAAACGGTGATGTGGTCGGTGGTGCCAGAAGATTGGCTAGAGCCCCCCATCCCTGTGATCCTCGAACGGGTGCAGGCGCAGGTGCAGCCGGGATCCCTGATTGTGCTGCACGATGGCATCTATGGGGGATCCCAGGTGGCGGAGGTCACCGAACGCCTGATCCCGATACTCAAGGCTCAAGAGTATGAATTTGCCACCTTGGTGGGCATCCACCAGCACAAGGCTGCCTGACGGAAACCTGATTTAAGCCTGAATGAAGCCTGATTGAGATCTTCTCCAATCCGCTGGCGCTTGAGACCAA
>JBHJNR010000400.1:0-8856 GCA_050330615.1 Cyanophyceae cyanobacterium | reverse complement strand
GCAATATCTTGCTCACTGAGGCCAAGGTCTGCCAGCTTAGAGCGCACTGCATCGGCTCTCTGAACCCTGACTGGGGTAAGGATAATTTGACCATTCTCAACCTTTACCTCAAAGTATTCCGTTGGCTCAAGCTCGTTGGTGATGCTCTTGGGTAAAGTCAGTTGATTTTTAGAAGTCAATTTGGCAAGCACTGTACACCTCCCTGCTCATAAGTAAGGATTCCTTACTTTGGCATTATTGCCCTCAGCGTCCCAAATATGTGATATTTCTTGGTCAGGATCCCATCTGGATGCCGCGAGAGCTAAGGCGTTATGAATCAGCACGGAGAGCCACATGCTAGAACTAAGGCCCAATTGTGAGTGCTGCGACAAAGACTTGCCGCCTGAGTCTTCTGAGGCAGTCATCTGCACTTTCGAGTGCACTTTCTGCCTATCCTGCGCATCTGGTGTTTTGAACAATCAGTGCCCAAATTGCGGCGGTAACTTTGTGCCCCGACCTGTGCGCCCATTCCCACTACTGCAAAAGTACCCAGCCTCAACGCAGCGCATTCTCAAGGATGTAGGTTGTCTTGCCAACTCATAACTAGCCGAAGCCCTCTCCGACTGGCATCTGGCTGCTGGAAAACCCAGAAAATGGGCCAGGGATCCCTGAGCTTTGGTCAAAGCTACCATCGACTGCCCATCTATTATTTCGTTTTGTAAAGCTCTTCCCTGGAACCGGCTGTCAAAGCTGAGCAGATTGAGGGATCCGTGTTACATTGCTTGAAGAATTTATCTATTTCCAGATTGAGATTGCGGCCTTATGAGCAGAGTTTACGACTGGCTAGACGAACGACTTGAGGTGACCCCCTTCGTTGACGACGCCACGGGTAAGTTCATTCCCCCTCACGTCAACATCTTTTATTGCTTGGGCGGCATTACGCTGGTGTGCTTTCTGATCCAGTTTGCCACTGGCTTCGCCATGACCTTTTACTACAAGCCTACGGTGGCGGAGGCGTTTGATTCGGTTAGCTATCTGATGACTCAGGTCAACTTTGGCTGGCTGATTCGTTCGATCCATCGCTGGAGCGCCTCCATGATGGTGCTGGTGATGATCCTGCACACCTTCCGGGTCTATCTAACCGGCGGCTTCAAAAAGCCCCGCGAGCTGACCTGGGTCACAGGCGTGGTGCTAGCGGTGCTGACTGTCTCCTTTGGGGTGACCGGCTACTCTCTGCCCTGGGATCAGGTGGGCTATTGGGCGGTCAAGATCGTCTCCGGCGTGCCCAGTGCTATCCCCGTTGTTGGCGATCTGTTGGTGGAACTGATTCGGGGTGGTGAGAGCGTTGGCCAAGCCACATTGACCCGTTTCTACAGCCTGCACACCTTCGTGTTGCCCTGGTTGATCGCTGTCTTCATGTTGATGCACTTCTTGATGATCCGTCGTCAAGGCATCTCTGGCCCTCTCTGAATAAATCGATCAGAATTGATCAAACCTTTGAAACTGGCAAGATAAGGAGTTTTGCATGACCCTCTCTAAAGAAGCCATCGCCCGCGAGGCGATCACTCGTAAAGTTGACCTCGATAACCCCAAAGTCGTCGCCAAGCTCAGCAAAAATATGGGTCACATGACCTATGGTGAGCCTGCCTGGCCCAATGACCTGTTGTTCATGTTCCCTGTCGTGATCTTGGGCACCATTGCCATGGTGGTGGCGTTTGCCATCCTCGATCCCTCCGGTGTGGGAGAACCTGCGGATCCCTTTGCAACGCCGCTAGAGATCTTGCCTGAGTGGTATCTCTACCCTGCCTTCCATCTGTTGCGTATCGCCCCCAACAAGTTGCTGGGCATTACCCTGATGTCCTCGATCCCGGCCTTGCTGCTGATAGTGCCTTTTATCGAGAACGTCAACAAGTTCCAGAACCCCTTGCGTCGCCCTGTGGCCACCACTGTGTTCTTGTTCGGGACTGTGGCCACCATCTACCTAGGCATCGGGGCTACCCTGCCTTTGGACAAGTGGGTAACCTTGGGCTTGTTCTAACCAAACAGGATCCATCTAATTCCATTTTCGGACTCTGGGGGAAGGCTGGCTTAGCATCTTCCCCCTTTCAAAATGCAGCAGTACATAGCGCATCAAGATGGCACGTGTTGATAAGAGTATTGATAAGAGGTGGTAGTGAGTTCTGTGAGCTTAGGATCTGTCTTGACCGCGATGATCACCCCGTTCAAGGACGCTGGGGGGGTGGACTATGATGAGGCCGCGCGGTTGGCAGCCCACCTTGCCGACAATGGATCGGATGGCTTGGTGATCTGTGGCACGACAGGCGAATCCCCCACTCTCACCTGGCAAGAAGAATATGAGTTATTCCAGGTGGTGCGGGATGCGGTAGCGGGCAAGGCCACCGTGATTGCAGGCACCGGATCCAATTGCACCCGTGAGGCCATTGAGGCCACCCGCAAAGCTGCTGGGTTGGGGCTAGATGGATCCCTTCAGGTAGTGCCCTACTACAACAAACCCTCCCAGGCCGGCCTCTACAAGCATTTTTCGGACATTGCTGCCGCTAGCGATCTGCCTATCCTGCTTTACAACATTCCAGGCCGCACTGGGGCCAATCTCCAGCCCGAAACCGTCGTGGAGTTGGCCCAATTGCCCACCATCGTAGCCATCAAAGAAGCCAGTGGCAGTATGGACGCGGTGTCCGCCATTCGCCAGCAGGCTCCCTCAGACTTTGCCATCTATGCTGGGGATGACTCCTTGACGCTGCCCATGCTAGCCTTAGGAGCACAAGGGGTCGTTAGTGTGGCCAGCCATCTGGTGGGATCCCAAATCCAGGCTATGATCAGAGCATATCGTCAAGGTGACACTGGCTTGGCATGTAAGATTCATCTGGAACTCTTCCCTCTGTTCAAAACATTATTTATCGAGACCAACCCTGTGCCCGTCAAATCAGCCCTTGCACTCCAGGGCTGGGCTGTGGGATCTGTTCGTCCCCCTCTGATTCCAATGTCACCAGAGCAAGTGGGCGTGGTTAAAGATGTAATGATGCAACTCAATCTACTCACCCCAGCAGTTCATCAGGAACGACAATCTGCTTCAGTGAGTTAAGGGGCTATCTAAAACTGAGCTAGACCAGGGCATCAGTAGCCCCATAAGAGAGCCAATAAAAGCCAAAAATTTGATGCGATCACCCTGAATCTATCTGCAAAACAATCAGTCTTGGGAGAATGACGAGATTGGATCACGATACTGAGCGATGAGAAGGCTAACCTATATCTACAGCGATAGATTGAAATATCACAGTACATTTTATTGACTTTTAACTGGCCACTTAACTAACTTTCTACAAAAACAATCTCTAGGCCTTTTAGATGGCATTTCAGAGTTGTATCGATTCCAGATTGGATCACAAGTTTTCGCTGTTCTTTATCCTACGTTGAGGTTCTATTGTCTATGCCAAGCTCTAAGAGCGTGATATCTGCACCCAAATTGAATTCCGTTTCTCCTGTGCAATTAATTCCCTTGGGGGGAGAGCAGGAAATTGGTAAGAATACCTGGGTCTTCCGCTACGAAGATGACATCATTCTGCTGGATGCGGGGCTAGGTTTCCCATCTTCAGACATGCATGGTGTCAACATTGTGCTGCCGGATGTCACCTACCTGAAGCAGAATCGCGACAAGATTCGCGGCATGATCGTCACCCATGGTCACGAAGACCATATCGGTGGCATCGCCTATCACCTGCGGGACTTTGATATTCCCATCATTTATGGCCCCAAATTGGCCTTGGCGCTGTTGAAGGAAAAGCTCAAAGAAGCGGGCATGCTCAACCGCACTCAACTGCAAACTGTTGAGCCCCGTCAGATCGTGCCCTTGGGTAAAAATTTCTTTGCGGAATTTATCCGCAACACCCACTCGTTTGCCGATAGTTTTACCATTGCCTTGCACACACCGGCTGGCGTGATCATCCAAACAGGTGACTTCAAAATTGACTATACCCCGGTTGATGGCGAGTATTTTGACTTGCAACGGTTGGCGGAACATGGTGAGAAAGGCGTGCTGTGCCTAATTAGCGATTCCACCAATGCTGAGGTGCCGGGACATACACCGTCCGAAAGCTCGGTGATCCCAGGCCTGACGAAGGCGATTGCAGGTGCAGCAGGACGGGCTTTGGTCACCACTTTTGCCTCCTCTGTGCACCGGATCAATATCATCTTGCAGATCGCGGAACAGCAGGGACGAGTGGTGACCCTACTGGGTCGTTCCATGCTGAATGTGGTGGCTCATGCCCGTCAGCTGGGCTATATCCGCTGTAAGGATGAGACGCTGCAACCCATGCATGTCATCAACCAGATGCCCGATGACAAGGTGATCATCCTTTGCACGGGATCCCAGGGAGAGCCGTTGGCTGCCATGACCCGGATTGCCCGCGATGCCCATCCGCAGGTGAAGATCAAAAAAGGCGACACCGTGATCATGTCCGCCAATCCCATCCCAGGCAATACTCTGGCGGTGACGGCGGTGGTGGATGAGCTGATGCGCAAGGGTGCCAATGTCGTCTATGGCAAAGGCAAGGGACTGCACGTCTCGGGCCACGGCTGTCAGGATGAACAGCGCCTGATGATCTCGTTGACCAAGCCCAAATTCTTTGTGCCCACCCACGGCGAGTATCGGATGCTGGTGGAACACTCCAAAACCGCTATGAGCCTCGGGATCCCTGAAGAGAACATTGTCATTATCGACAACGGCAATGTGGTAGAACTCACCGCTGATAGCATTCGGGTGTCCGACGAAAAAGTCCCCTCCGGGATCCAGATGATGGATAACTCTCGCCAAGGGGTGGTGCTCAACCGCGTCATGGAAGAGCGCCAACAGGTGGCCAGTGAAGGCATGATTTTAGTGGCTGTCAGCGTTGATGCCACAGGTGCCCTGCTCTATGATCCACAGGTTCAAGGGGTGGGCATCGTGGGCCGCATTGATTCTTTGGATCGCAACATCAAGGGATCCCTGGGACAAACCTTGCGAGATATCTGGCCCACCTTTGCCCGTAGTCTAGAAAAAGGTGAAGTGGATATTGACTGGACTGGCATTCGGGCGGAGTTGGAGAAGATCTTTCGCCGCTATGCTCGGGAACAGTTGCAAGGCAAGCCCAATGTGGCGGTGATGCTGCAACATCCTGAGACCGAAAAAAGAGGGAAAGCAACCAACAAGGTTGAAGAAGAGGTGGCCAATTCTGAGGCTACTTCCCCGGCCCGCAGTCGTAAGCGTCGCTCTGCTGCTGCTGTTGCCTCTTAATCTGAATTAGCAAATTTGGTAGCCACTAGCTGGCAATTACCTCCCTCAGTCCAATCGGCTGGGGGATTTTTTGTCATGAGGAGAAACCCCAGCGGTGAGTAGAAAGGTGGCAGCATGGGTACGAACTGGCCCCTGCTCTGATCCAGGCTGGTGTACCTTCCACCCTTTAGCTCCAGCGGGATCCCGCCATAGATCCAGATGGGAGACATGGGGATCCGCATAAAAAAAGTAATCTCCGCCAAACAGCAGGCCATTGGCATGGGTCAGCCAGTCGTGACTGAGGCGATAGATGGTGCAGTTTGGGACTTTCAATGGCACACACCAGCCGTCTACTGCGATGATCGAGGCGATTGAGTTGGGTCGTAGGGTAGCCAAGAGGGCGGCTCCTGCTACTCCAGCACTAAAACTGATCAGGGAGAGAGGACTTGAAACAGGGATCCCTTGGCCCAAGAGCCAGCGATGGATCCCATAGCCATCCCATGTCGAGCCTGGGTAGTCCAGAATGGTCTGATCTGAGGATTGCGAGAGAAAATGGCGAAATCCCTGCTCAGCCACCTGTGCCATCGGCGAGGGATCCGCCCCGCCCAACAGAAGTGGGATGGGTTGAGTCATTGCTTTCAAGTGTTGATTTATCGAGTTATGGAGCAATCTCTAGCCCAACATCGGGAAAATACTGGCCACATCCACGATGTGAAATTGCACCAAGCCTACGATCAGGAGGGTGTAGGCGGTTGAGGAGGCGACCCCGATCCAGAGCTCTCGCTGCCAGTTGCGGGGGGGATCCTCTGTAGAGTCATCTGAGGGCGTAGAAGAGGGCTTTTTCAGCACATCGGTGGTTCCCCACTGCATCATCAGGATCCCGAGCAGGTTAGAGATCCAATAGCCTACCACCGTCATGGGCAGCACCCAATCTGGTGAGAACAGGCCAAATAGCCAGCCAAATCCATAGGCGATGGGCAGGTTGAAGATCAGATCATTCCACCAGGACAATGGCGAGAGCATATAGCCCAATGCCACCAATGCACCACCCCGTAGCTTTGTCCACATGGCTGGGATCCTTACTCTGCCAAGACTTAACTAAGCGTAACAGAGTCGATCACCCTCCGTAGAGCACATCCAGATCCGGTTTTTCGGTGCAGTAATAATGAACCCAGATGTAGGCGTGCTGAAATAAGGCCATCAAAAGGGCCACCCGTGAATCCAGCCATAGGGCGATAGCCCACGTCATCAAAAACCCAAAGGTATACATCGCATTCGGGCTGTAGCGAAAGATGCCCTCTTTGACCAGAGGCAGTTGCCAATAGCGAGCACGGAAGTGATCTCCCCCCAAGGCCCGGATCCAGCCAAAATATCGATGCACAGACCAGAGGGTGAAAAGGGCAGGTAGGGCCATGAGTCCGCCAGCAACCAGAGCCAAGGTAAGAGGCAATCCCAAAGACCCCCCATTGCTGAGTCCGACGATTCCCAACAGCACGATGCGAGCTGCCAAGAACGGGAAGAACAACAGTGCCCAGACCACCAAATCAGCTTGACCCAACAGACGACTCAGACCCCCAAAGCAAATCTGGAGTCGCCAAATCAACCAGACCATCCACTGATGCAGGGTGACCACCGCCACTAACATCACCGTCCATTGCCGATCAGTCAGCCCCCCATACATCTGCCCTGTCAGGCTGGAGTCAGCCAAGCAGAGCACCCCTGGCACCAAAAGCAGTGTCAGCAGCAGGTGGGGGAGCTGCCCCTCAAAAAAGAAAGGCCAACCTGTCCGGCCATTGAGATCCGATAATTCGTTCACCCGATCGTTCATGTCTGGGTACCTCTCTGGTTGCTCAGCCCATTGCAATCGCAGTTAGGATTCGTCCAAGAGGCAAGCAATACGTGAAGGCTCCTTGGGAACCCCATCTATCTCGGCTTACCTTAAATGATGGATGTGTTTGAGACTGATGGAACCCTCATGGCAATTAAACGAAACAGGATCCCAACCTTACTGATCTCCCAAGCCATCGGCTGGACTGGGCTGGGCCTGGGCTGGGCTAGTGGCGCACTAGTATCGGTAGTATCGGCAGCACCTCAGAGTCGGGTCAGTCCGACAGAGGCTCCGCTGGGATACACCTTTGTGGTGGAGGTCAATACATCGGATCCCCCGCTACAGGATCCCACTGTGGTCATGGCCGCTCCATCGGGTGAGCCGCAACGCTATCCCATCTCCGATATGGGAGCCGGGCGGTGGCGAGCCTTAGTGCCCTCTAGTCCGCTGGATACACCGGGATCCCGAACAGTCATGATTGAAGGCTTTGGGGTCGATCCGATTGAGACCAGTCTGACGTTGCAACCCCGCCAGTTTGCCACCCAATCGATCCGGCTTCCCCCTGGCAGCACCGTCTGGGCCAGCGAAAAAGAGTGGACTGAGGTCAATGCCTTTCGGGAGCAGATCACCCCCGACAAACATTGGCAGGGCTATTTTATTCGTCCAGCCTCGGGGCCAACCACCACCCCCTATGGTGTGCGTCGTTACTACGATGGGGTGTTTGCCGAAGACTACTACCACCGTGGGCTGGACTACGCCGGAGGGGTGGGATCCCCAGTGTTGGCCCCCGCCGCAGGCCGCGTGGGTCTGGTGGGCTACGAGTCTGAGGGCTATCAGATCCACGGCGATACCATTGGCATCGATCACGGCCAAGGGGTAACCAGTATGCTGCTGCATCTCAGCCGCATCGATGTGCAAGTGGGGGACTGGGTGGAAGCCGGCCAGGTGGTGGGGGGGATCGGAGCCACGGGCACCGCCACGGGGCCTCATCTGCACTGGGGTCTGTTTGTCCACAATGTCTCGGTGGATCCCATCCCCTGGATGAACCTAGCCATGCCCTAGGGATCCCGTAAGGGCACTAACAACCGCGATCCGGCTGTCTCCACCGTCAGGGTGATGATGGCCATTTCCATCTGGGTGGCGGTGGCAGCAGGGGATCCCGTGCCAGGGTTGACCGGATGAGCGGGGAAGCAGGTGGCACTGAGGCTGAGCCGGAGGGCATTGCCCTTGGGGATCTGAACACAGGTGGCCTGCAACGGGATCCGAATCACTCCATCTGTGGGCGGGGTATCGACTCGAATCATGCCCTGAGTCAGGTTGAAAACCCCCTGTCCTCTTACCTCCGAGAGCACGGCACACAGATCAAAACTGGGGGCATCGGCAGTACAGCGCACCTCTAACACCGGATCCCCGACCATATGCCAATCCTGCTCTAGGGGAAGTGTTGTATAGGTCAGGACATCCGTGCGCCCATCTAAGCTGCTGCGGTCAAAGGATCCTGAGGGGGCACCATTGTGTCCCCCTAACGAGGGCACCGGACGCCAGGGATCATGGATGAAGGTGTCGGCAGCGGTAGAGTCGGGGGGATCGAGAACCAGGGATCCCTCGGCCTCTGACATGGCGGCTAATCCACTGGAGGCTAGATAGAGAGGCGTGGAATCTGGCATGGGCCACTGGGGCAGCGTGATCCAACGTTGGGATCCCATCTCAAACAGACGCACCGGATCAGGAGCGAAGCCCGTCAATGGCTGGCCCTTGAGCCAGTGGTCAAACCAGGCTA
>JBHJNR010000399.1:0-9134 GCA_050330615.1 Cyanophyceae cyanobacterium | reverse complement strand
CAAGGGGTTATCGTGACTCACGTGGATAAAGCCTCAAAGTATCTGATGGCAGGCTTAGCAAAATCAAAAACAGCAGCAGCAATCAATCAAGTAACGAAGGAGTTATTCTCAGGTTTAGGCAGTGACAGAAAGAAAACGATAACATCGGATAATGGAAAAGAGTTTAGCGGGCATGAAGAACTAGCAAAAAGCCTAGGAGTCTCATGGTACTTTGCCAATCCATATCATTCCTGGGAAGGAGGACTGAATGAGCATACAAACGGACTAATTAGGCAATACTTTCCCAAGAAGACGAACTTTAGAGTAATCAAACCAGAGTAGCTAGAGAATGTGGTGGATTTGGTGAATCATCGACCCAGGAAATCACTTGACTATCAAACTCCTTTTGAAGTATTCTACCTTCAGATGCCAGAGACTGATGCACTTCAGATTGAATTGGCGATTCTAAAAGGCTGGGTAGGATCGATTGATTAATGGATACTCCATGTCCTACCAAAGAGAAATCAACGAACCCCACCACCATCGGACGGCGTATGGAGTAGGATTTGCTGCCGAACCTAAAGATTCGGATTGCAGGTAGGTTATCTTCTTCGTCGCATAGTGGCGGGGAATATACCCTTTCTAGATTGAATTGACTGTGACCCAGCAGGGGCTAATATCGAAAGGCTAAATATCACAAACTAGCCAGCACTCACACTTTGAGGAGCAGAGATACTTTTGGCAAAATTGTGTTTTTAATCATTTCCTGGCTCAATAGAAACCTTTTGTTCAACATCAGGGATCCTTTGTAATTCTCCATTAAGTTGCTGCACGATATCGAGAGTTGGGGCTTTTGTCATTGCAACCTGCATCGTTGCAATGCCTCGATCTGTTTGACCGTCCACAGCATATGCAATCGCCAGATTTCGTAAGGCTTGCCAATAATTGGGATCCAATCGAGTTGCCTCCTCCCATGCTTGGATGGCATCGAGCAGTTGCTCCTGTTCAAACAGGATGACCGCCACCGTATTGTGAGCTTGAGCCAGCGTCGGATCCTCTCGTACGGCTACTTGGGCCCGTTGTAAGGCCTCTGGGATCCGCCCTTGGGCCAGATAAAGATCGGCCAGATTGGCATTGACCACCGCCAGGGTGGATAGATCAGCCGCAGGTTGTTGCGCTGCCCCCCCCACTGCCGACTCCAAGAAAGCCACTGCTTGTACGAGATCTTGTTGCTCTCCAGCCAGGATCCCAGCATCGTTGAGGAGTCCAGGTTTGACAAGGGCCGAGGGATCCGATCCAGCTAAAGCCAATGCCCGCCGTAGAGCCCGATCTGCGAGATCCGTGCGGTTGAGATGGTAGGCGATCCGGGCCAAGATCAAGAAATCATCTTCCTCCATCCAGGTGTCTGGCAACCGTTCCAACAACAGAACCGCATCTTGATACTGCCCCAACAAGGCTAGCGATCGGCCTGCTTCCGCACTGTAAAGTCCTACTTGGGTTTCTAACCGTGCCGCCCGTTGGAAGAACTCGCTAGCCCGCTGGGGATCCCCCATTTGCCAATGGGCAACCGCCAACCGATAGTGGCCCAAAGCATTGGGATCCCTTTGCACATAAGCGTTATAAGCTTGGGTTGCCTCTCGCCACTGGCCCAGATTCTCCAGGGCAATGCCGCGATACAAGGGCACCGTGATCTCATCGGGCAATCGCTCTTCTGCTTGGGTCAGAGTCTCTAAAGCTTCTTGCCATCGCTGCTCCACCAGCAGGGCTAAACCCAAATTGACGTAGACCGTATCCAAGGTGGGATCTAACTCTAAAGCCCGTTGGTAGGCCCGAATGGATCCAGCCACATCCCCATACCGCCGCAGTACGACGCCCCAGTTGTTGTAGAGACCTGAATTACTAGGTTCCAGCTCCACCGCCTGCCGGTAGAAATCCACAGCCTTGGCCCAGTCTTGGACTTCTGTGGCTGCAATGGCCTCCATCACTAAGGTCACGATGTCTTGAAGGGGTGGATCAGAGCTAACAGGATTCCCTGCTGAGGCTTGGGCTTGGGCCTTAGTTGGGTTGAGGATGCTATCCCCCGAGAATAGCAGTCCGCCGCTTAAAAGCAGGGAAACGACTGTAGCTGTCAGGGTTTGTCCTGCCAGAGTGTGTCTCCTTCTGGGTAAGCCTTCCTGACGGAGTTGAGGAGATGGGGTTTTCCTAACCATCGCTTAAGGCTCCATAAACTGGGTTTCACGGATTGAACGGTCAGTATTGCCAGGGATCCCGTTTAAGGCGCTGAATCTCACCCCCACTTGATTTTGCCCATCGGGCAGGCCCAATAAGCCCTGTTGTCCATAGCTGCCGGAAGCATTACTGACAAACAAGTCCAGCGCATAGAGGGAATTGTCAGTCTCAAACATTTGTCTCACCCCTAACGTATAGAGAGAAACATTCCCTTCGGGAAGTTGACCTCGCTCTCCTGTTAGCCCGGACAACAGCTGATTTTCCCCCTCCAGCACCGGCGTATAAGATCCCAAGATCTGGGTGCGTTCTCCCACATTCCATCGACCATCCAGCGTCACAGCCACGGTATTGCCTCGACTTGAGGCTTCTAGCAAGAACTTGGGGGTGACCCCCACGCTATAGTTCTCTGAGCGGGCGCGGTATCCCAGAGCCAGATCGCCATAAATCGCCCCATCTGTATCCTCAAACCCCAGTGCCCCTGCCGAGATCGCGGCAGTCACCCCCGGTCTGCCCCGATCTCCCACCAATGCCAGCCGTCCCAGGAATCCCAGCTCAACTGGAAACCTATCATTACCCACAACATCTCGATAACCCACAAACTCCAAATCATCCAAAACCCCGAGACGAACGGTTTGGGTAAATCGATCTTGGCTGCCAACCGCTAGCTCGTAGAGCACACTACCCAAGGGCAATGTTGTACTAGGAAACCCGCTCAGCCCTGATAGGAAAGAGGGAGCTTCAGGATAAGTATTTCGCTGAGTAATGGTGTATTCTCCGATCAAATCGGGCAGGAAAATGAAGTCCAAACCCAGGCCCGAATCCCCCCCTGGTTGGCCTAGAATATTGGCGGGCGAGGCCGTGAGAGGGCCAAAGCGATTGGTGTAGTAGAAATTGACCCCCAGTCTACTGTTGGGTGTCCAGCGCACCCCAGCATTCCAAACCGAGCGGGGGACAAAGAGAGAATCGTTCCCCCCAGCATCTAAGGTGTTGGCTCCGGCCAAGATGGGGGTGATATCCGCCGAAAATTGGATGACGGGACTGACATCGTAGTCGACCCCTAATCCCAAGCCCACAACAGTACCAAAATACTTGAGGCTCTCCCCATCAAAACCAATATCCGCATCCGCCAGTTCGGCACTGTTGCCCCGCACAATGGAGGCAGGGATCCGATCTGGGAAGACGCTAACTTGAGGGTTGGCATGGAGGCGAATCCGAGAACTCCACTGATAGGTAATTGGTGCAGCAATGCTGTAGTAGATCGAGTTATCTTGCGCCAGCAGGGCATTATTGAGATCGATATCTGTGGTCAAGATGATCTGACGGGAGCTTGAGCTGGTGCTGAGAGACTGATTGATGAGGGAGTTGCCCGGCAGTATGTTGGCGGGAAATTGAGCTCCCAAAACTAAGGCAGAGCTGAGTCGATTACCCTCAAACACCTGCCACTTTAGCTGTGCTGGGATCCCTTGATAGATAAATGAAACGCCATTGCCATCCCCAATCAAATTGACAAAGAAGTTGTCATCTTTGACCTCCGCACCGACGCTAAATTGAAACTGATCAGTAATGCCGTAATCTATTCCAACCCGAACATCATTGCTCCGATTGGTTTCGTCTCTGCGCACAGTCTGGAAATCTTGGGGATTGCCAAACGAGGTGCCTCCCGCCGAGAGCACCAACTCTCCTTGTCGTAGCGGATCGGCGGTCTCAAACCCAAAAAGGCGGGTCATAGGCCGTTCAAGGGGAGAGAGATAGCGACCAGCACTGGAGGGGGTAGAGGCCACTGGATCGGGAGGCATCAAATCAGGAAAAGGCACCAAAGAATGCCGTTGCAGGGGAGGCATAATGTCCTGGTCATTTAGCTGTCCCAGAAAGGGCTGGGGTTGTAATAGTTGATCCCGAATCTCGGGGGTATTGAAGTTGGCCGATGGTAGGTCGGATAGAGGTGGGGCAGCAAAAACGGGATCCCGTAAAACGTCGGGCAACTGGTTCTGTTCCAAAGTTGGGGAGAGGATATCGATCTCTCTTGGGGTACTCTGTCCTTGGCTGATGGGCAACGCTTGATTCGGGGAGGATGGCTGTTGTGCTGTCTCAGCCTCCCCGACAGTGGAATCCCGAGGCTCAAATTCAAATGACCTTCCGTGCTGCTGGCGAACTTCGGTCAGCAGTTGTTCCATCCGTTCTCGTTGCCGCGCTAAGTCGGAGGCTCCGGCGGGAGATGTGATCGGGGTAGGGGTTAGGACTTGGGTTTGGGTGGTTGGCTCTTGAATCTGGACTGGTGTTAGCGCCGGGATGCGTAGGCTGGGCGTAGTATCGGTGTTTTGGCCTAGCGGCAGAGCTTGTGCCAACAGGTTTTGACCCAGTTCAGGAGAGTAGATCTCGTCCTCCTGGGAAATGGGATCTTCTGAAACCGCAGCCGCTTTGACATCAGGATCATGGAGATTGTCAGGGTGGATATTCTCCTGTCGAATGTCTGCCAAGAGTAGCTCTAGTCGTTCCTGCTCCACTTGTACCGCTGAGGGTGGAGGAGGGATCCTGACAGGATTGGTCTGGGGTGTATGTGCAATTTGGCTATTCGGGGACGCTACCAAGGGCACTGGATTGGAGGGGATCCAGTCTTGTTCTGGGGGAAAGTCAGTCAAAACCTCCCGTTGGCGAATGATAGCCAAGAGCTGCTCCAACCGATCGAGTTGCTGTTGTTTAGCTGAGGGTTGCGCCGGGATCCCGGTTGAAGGGTTTGTCTCTGCGATTGTCTGGTCGAGCAAAGCAAGTAGAGGTTGGTTATTGGACAGTACCTCTTCGGATGTCGTCGGCTCTCCCGGCCATGACTCCAGGCTAACAAGGGACTCTCGCCCAGCAGAGGATCCCTGGGTAAGAACGTCCGATGATCTTAGATCGGGGCTCTCAAGACTGGCCGACATTGGCTGAGTCGCCAGTGCATTCTTGGCATATCCTGAGACCCACTCAACCGCTTGGGCAGGATCACTCAATCCCAACCACAGGGATCCCACCATTCCCACATGCAGGGTAGGGTGGGACAGCCACAAAAATTTGAAGCGGCTCAAATGTCGATGCCTCCATACTGGTTAAAAAGAGGACATGGGAGCTTAAATTCTCCCTAGTGAGGATTATACCTGATAGACAAGGAATCAATCGGAGACACCAGGAAAAAGGCAAAGGCAAAGGGCAATTCTGTTGTAAACGCTACTTTTAGATTGACAATCTATGTCGGTCGACTCTAACTTTGACGTTAAAGTCAACTATTTGCCAAGTAGGAAGCTGCAATTATATACAAGACTCTATAGGCTCACCACAAAGAGCAAAATCGCTACCCAACAAGGGTTACAGCTTGCTAAACCGTCCTTTTCCTAATCCAGCTTCTCTACTTAGTGATGACATGGAGTAAGTCCAAAAGGAACTTTTTGTCTTCTTGGATACCTATAATTCCAACACAAAGATTCAGGTATAATAAATTGCTAAGCTCAGGAATGATCTTAATTCTCTTGTGAGTTCTCAAATTTCTAGAATTCCCCGATAGCGGTTGAGTCTATAGTTGGGTAGGATTCAGAGCGTTGCCAAGATACAGTACTGTAGGTGGTGCGGGGTGCTTTTCCAATTTCAACTAAGAACAGTTAGGCAACAGCAGATTCACGTTTTGATGGCAGTTCTATTGCTGCCGATGGCCGGAGCTCTGTCTGTGCAGGCACAAATCTTTCAGGCTCCTCCGAATCAGCCCCCAGTGGGTGCTCCTTCTTCAATGCCGCGTCTGGATGTGTCACCCCCCTCCCCTCGTCCGCTTTATGTCTTGGGGCCAGGGGATCGGATCCGGATTGATGTCTTTAATGTGCCGGAGTTTAGTGGAGAACAACAGATACTCTTGGATGGATCCCTGACGGTGCCGCTAGTGGGATCCCTGACAGTATCAGGAAAGTCTCTTGAGCAAGTGGCTGACGAGCTGACCTTTCAGTTGTCGGCTTTTCTACAGCGGCCCATTGTCAATGTCAGCCTTATTACGGCTAGACCGCTACGAATTGCGGTGGTGGGAGAAGTGAATCGGCCTGGTGCTTACACCTTGACAGTTGGCGGTGGTGCGGTGCAACTAGGGCAAACAGGTGCCAGTACCCCCTCGTCTTTACAGGTGCCTATTCCATCCGTCACCCAAATCCTTCAGGGGGCGGGGGGTATCACCGAGTTGGCGGATCTGCGTCGAATCCAGGTGCGGCGAACCCAGAGCGGGGGATCCCCTCAGACCTTTACAGTCAATCTTTGGAATCTAATCCAGACGGGTGATTTGACCGAAGATTTGCTTTTGTTTGATGGGGATTCAATCTTTGTACCCACTGCCGCAGCTTTGGATATCGCCGAAGCGAGCCAGTTGGCGTCCGCCAACCTCTCTCCGGTTCAGATCTCCGTCAATATTGTCGGGGAGGTGGCTCGCCCCGGTACCGTGCAGCTGGCTCCCAATACGCCGATGAATCAGGCCATCTTAGCGGCAGGGGGATTCAACCAGCGAGCTAATGATCTGGCGGTGGAATTGATCCGGCTCAATCCCAATGGCACTGTGACCCGGCGCGAGTTTGCGGTAGATCTGGCCCAAAATCTGAATGAGACAACCAACCCAGCCTTAAGGAATACCGATATTTTGGTGGTCAACCCGTCTGTCTTGGCCCAAACCTCCGATGTTTTGAATCAAATCTTAGGGCCTCTCCGCGGCTTATTTGTGTTGCAACAGCTTTTTGATTAGGTATAGAAGGATTCTGACTTTCCTCTGTCTGGCTACTTTGTCCTCTTCAGCACCCCCAATATGCAATCTCGACGAACCTATCCGCCCGCTAGTCTGGATCCGATCTCCTCCGTAGAGATGATCGGGGGATCCCTCAATCAAGAGGTGGATGTTCTACGGGTGGTTCAACGACGATGGTTGCCTGCCTTATTGGTGGCAGGATCCATGTTTGCAGGGGTATATTCATATACTAACTCTCAAGTCCCTCGCTATCAGGCAGAGATTCTAATCTTGCTCGATCAACAGGCGAGCTTGCCGGTTGTCGGCTCCGGCCAGCCCACTTCGATCACCCGAGATCTATCGACTGAGATCCAAATTCTGCGCAGTCGTCCTTTAGTGGAACGAGCAATTGCTAAATTACCCGAACCGTTCCAAGACACGTTTGTAGGTAGTGTCATTTCTAGCCTCACCATTCGACAATTTGGTAATGCTCAAGTTTTGAGTGTGGTCTTTGCAGGCACTGAGCCTGAGCGGATTAAAGCCGTTTTAGATGCTTTGGGAGAAACTTACGTGGCTTATAGCTTGGAAAGCCGACAATCTCAGGCCAGTAATGCCATCACGTTTATTGAAGGTCAATTACCCGAGGCTCGGGCTGCACTGGAACAATCTAATTCGGCTATTCGCCAATTACGAGAGGCCAACAGCATTTTGGATCCCGATTCATTTGGCCAATCGGTGGTGGCTACTCGCCAGAGTTTGACGGGCCAGATCCAGCAAACGCAGATTGCCATCGACCAAACCCGCCAACGGGAGCAGGTGCTGCTCAGCCAACTGGGCCAGGATCCAGCCGTGGCGATGGAGATGAACACCCTCAGTCAGGACAGTGGCTATCAAAGCTTGACCACACAGCTCCAGCAAGCGGAGTTGGATCTAGCGTTGGAGCGGATTCAGTATCGGGATGATTATCCCTCTGTTCAAGATCTACAAGCTCGTCGGGATCAGATTCTGGCCTTGTTGCAGCAGCGGATCGAGCAGGTCTTGGGGCGCGATCTGCCCGCAAGTCAGGTAACGGGGCAAGCCTCGTTGCCACTACCCGTCATGAGTGATTCGTTGGTGGGGGATCCCTTGGCTCAATCAGGGACGGTGGCGGTCGGTAACCCAATTGCTTCTAATACTAATGCCCCTATAGATGTTAGTGACTTGGCCAGAAGTAATCAGGCACTTCAGCAAACCTTGACCCAACAGGTCATGCAAACTCAGGTGGAACTGGCTGTGCAAAATGCTCAACTGGCCAGTTTGCGCCAAGTAGAGGGGGAGATCACCCAACAGTTTGACCGGATCCCACAGTTGCAGCAGTCCTATGCAGAGTTGCAGCGGCAGAATCAGGTGGAATCTGCTTTGGTTAATACCTTCGTTGCTCGTCTACAGGAACTTCGGATTGCTGAAGCCCAAGAGACCTTACCCTGGCGAGTTCTCCAACCAGCTTCGATTCCTCGGGTGCCGATCTCCCCCAATCGGCAGCGCAATACTGTCTTAGCCCTATTTGCGGGTGGGCTGTTGGGACTGGGCACCGCTTTGCTGTTAGAGCGACTGGATCAGCGAATCAAGGGGGTGGAAGAGGCTAAGAGGTTGACCGCCTTACCAATGTTGGGTGCTATTCCCAAAGTTGTCATGGATGGCTTGACTGCTGCTGTATCCCAAAAACAGGCCTACAAGCAGATGCCCTTTACGGAGTCCTTCCGGTCAACGGCTTTGAACTTTGGTTACTTGGGAAGCAGCGAAGAGATGCGGGTGTTCTGCTTCACATCGGGCTTGACAGGAGAAGGGAAATCCACCGTTAGCTTTCATGTGGCTAATGCTCTAGCCGAATTGGGGCATCAAGTGTTGTTGGTGGATGCGGATATGCGGAGGCCCACTCAGCACAAAATCATCCAAGAGACCAATGCTGTTGGTCTTAGTACCGTCCTAGTGGGGGATATTCCTTGGCAGGATGCGACTCATTTATTGGTAGGAAATCGGCTTCATCTGCTCACCGCTGGCCCCGTGCCCCCCAACCCCGTCGTCCTGCTGGGATCCTCGACCATGGAGAGGTTGCTGGAGGAGTGGCGGCAGGCCTATCGGTATGTGCTGATCGATACACCGCCCATTGTGGGCATTGCCGATGCCCAGAGCGTCGCCAACCAAGTGGATGGGGTGGTATTGGTGC
>JBHJNR010000398.1:0-7490 GCA_050330615.1 Cyanophyceae cyanobacterium | reverse complement strand
ACTGAAAGTCCCAAAAACCTTGTTGACTCATCTGGAGATGCTTTAGTGATATCAAATCCTGTCACATATCAGAAAAAATGTCTACCTGACAAGCTCTTTCGGATTTATCGAGGTGCCCTAGAGACTATCTAGCCATCTTTGGGCTTACCAGCCTCTCAGCATCTGATGCAACTCTCGTGTCTTCACTATGCATAGTCTCGCCTCACCTCAGCTATCCAGCCAAAGTTCTGTGAATCTACTAGAAGTCGAGCCTGGTTTCAATGGGGTGCTGAGTTGGAAGCATGAGTTGATGACTTGGCGCATCTACTTCGCTCAGGGACGGGTTATTTTTGCAACTCAAACCCTGGATCCCTTGGAGTGTTTGGAGCGCTATTTGCGCCGTCTCACCCATCTGGTGCCCGAGCTGACCCGATCCATCTGTGGTCAGATTCGCCAACATGCCGAAGATCTTGAGGATTCTCAGGGGGGGGAAAGTCCCGACTACCGTGCCATTGGCTGGACGGTAGAACAAGCCATTTTGAAACCCGAAGCAGCCCGCAAATTGATTGCCTGGATCACTGAAGAAAGCCTGCAAAGTTTGCTACTTACGGATCCCGCCACTCTGCAAAGACAGATGTGGTCACTCAATCTCACCGCTCCTCTGGGCAGCCTTGAAGTGGGATCCCTGTTGGCTCTGCTGAAAAAGCGGCTGAAATCCTGGCAGGATCTGGGGCCAACCATCACCTCTCCGTATCAACGGCCTTATTTTGCCAGTAAAGGCCAGGTGGAACGGCTATCGTCTCAGCAACAACAACAATTAGGGCAGCTGCTGCGGGGCTTCAATTTTCGCCAACTCAGCGCCATGCTCAACCAAGATGACCTGGTGATTGCACGGCGATTTGCCCCTCTGATCGAGTCCGGAATCCTTGTGCTGCGGGATCCCCAGCCTCCCTTTGATCGCCTACCCCTCACCTATCAGCCGGGATCCACCCCATCCCCCCAGCCCCGGCCTGAGAATCTGATGGCGGCGGCAGAGGTCTCCCAAAATCTGCGATCCCTGACTCAAAACACCAAGATCCAGAGCCAATACACCATTGCCTGCATCGACGATAGCGAGGCCATGCTCAGCGAGATTCGGCGACTGCTGGGGGGGCAAAATCTCACCCTGCATACCATCAATGATTCCCTCAAAGCTCTGATGAAGCTGACCACCCTCAAGCCCGATCTGATTTTGCTCGATGTGGGCATGCCCCATGTGGACGGCTATCAACTCTGTGCCCTGATTCGCAAATCCTCTGTGCTGAAAGGGATCCCGGTGGTGATGGTGACGGGCCACAAGGGGCTGATCGACCGGGTCAGAGCGCGGATGGCCGGAGCCACCGATTACCTGACCAAACCTTTTTCTCAAGATGAATTGCTCCAGATTGTATTTCGCTATCTCAGTTAGCAAGGGGGCAAAAAATGGGATTCATGGGTACTGAGGGATTTGTTGAAGGCGAGTGGTTGAGCCTGTTAAAGGCCATTGGATTGCATTGTTGAAATGGGCTGATTTGGGCCTGATTCAGAAGGCTTGAGTTGATAGATCGATTTAATGCATTAAGTTAATCAATCATTGAGAATACAAGGGATTTTTATGGTCACGGTGCTGGTGGTGGAAGATGTCGCGTCAGAACGGGATTTGATCGGGGGCTATCTCCGATCGGAAGGGTATCAAGTGATCTCAGTGGGCAGTGGTCAAGAGGCCTTGCAAAAGATGCAGGGACAGGCCATCGATGTGGTGCTGACGGATTTGGTCATGGAAGGCATGAGCGGCCTTGAACTATGTCGCACCCTCCGGAAAAACCCGGAGACCCAAACAGTGCCCGTGGTGGCCTGCACCTCCAAAAATCAAGAACTGGACAAGCTGTGGGGGATGAAGCAGGGGATCAATGTCTATATCACCAAACCTTTTACCCGTGAGGATATCGTCCGGGCCATTAAATCGGTGGCGATGGCTTGATTCCCTGTTGTCTGTCCTCTTGTGTTGTGCTGTATGACAACTGCCCTGCCCCAACCCATTTCAACCGTTAGACTCTATCTGCGTGTGCAAGTCCAGGCTAGGTTTCAAGCGGCCGTGTCGATGGAATTGGCCCAAGAAGCTCTGATCGCTGCGCCTCAACGGTTTACGTTGCTGCCCAACCAGCCCGCCTGGGTAATGGGACTATTCAATTATCGCAACCGGGTGATCTGGGCCTTGGATCTGCCCTTGTTGCTGGGCTTGACCCCGCTGGACTTTAGCCCTCAGGACTATCACTTGGTGGTGATGCGACCCTCGACAGGGTTGATCGGCCTAGCGGTGCAGCAGGTCAAGGGGGTGACTCGGATCCCGGCAGACAAGATCTCCGCCCTAGAGCCGGGATCCCTCAGAGAGTTTTGCTTGGGTCAGGTGATGGAACCAACAGATCCCCTCTGGATCCTGGATCCCGAGGCCATTGCCCACCATATTCAGCAAATTGCCACCCCATGATCTCGTTTCGGTTTGAGTAGACCCCTTTAACTCCAGTCGTCCCGAGATTTCCTCCCAGACTCAACTCCCCCCTAAGGTTTTATGTATCTCCCCGCCCTTCGTTCTGTGTTCTCTGGCTCTAAGGCTCCTCAATCCCAGACTGAAACGCAACGACAAGCGGCGGGATCCCGTCTGGCCCCTTTCATTAGCGCCTCTTTGGGTCTCAGCTCCGTCCTCTTTGCCATCTCTGCTGGGACGGTGGCCCGCACCTACTTCAGCTTCAACGACGCCATCACCCGGCAGTTTACCCTCCAAGATCTGAGTAATCAGGTGATCTACCTGGATGAGGTATTGACCATGTCGGCCCGGATGGCATCGGCCTCAGGAGATTTGGCTTGGGAGGAGCGATATCTCGAGTATGTGCCCGCTCTGGATGATGCACTGCTAGGGATCCAAACCCTGGATCCGGTCTCCTACGATGCTCATGCGGGGCAGACCACAGAGGCGAATATCCAGTTGATCGAGTGGGAAGAAGAGGCGTTTGAGCTGGTGCGATCGGGGGATTTGGCCTCGGCGTTTGACATCCTCCATAACGATGACTACGACCAGCAAAAACAGATCTATGCCGATGGCATCAACCGCACCATCGACGAGATTGAGGCCAATATTGAGGCTAGCCTGCGCTCCTACGAGCAGGATTTACTCCGATCGTTGCTGTTGTCGGGAGCCAGTTTTCCCATCCTGTTGATCAGCTGGATCACCATCTTGTCTCTAGTGCGAAATTTCGTGCGAGAGCGTAATGAAACCTATGGCCGTCAGGTGTCCGATACCAAGCTGGCCCAAATCTTGGCCGAAATCGCCAGGATTCGTCAGGATCCCGAACTGAGCGAGCCGTTGACTGCTCTGCTCAAGGAGCTACAGCAGCACTTCCAGGGGGATCGGGTGGCTATCTATCGCTTTACGGCTCCCAATCAGGCGATGGTGATCGCCGAAGCAGTGGCCCTCTCACGAGCCAGCACCCTGGGTACCGAGATCACCGCGATCCCGGCCTCGATCGTAAGCAGGATCCCATCGGCTCAGGTCTATGCCTTCGATAACGCTTCAGCCCAAGACTTCCCACTGGGCTATCGACAAGTGCTGGCCACGGCTGAAATCAAATCAGAGATGGTGGCTCCCATCCTGCGGGGAGATCAGCCCTATGGGCTGTTAGTGGTGGGACGCGCTGTCATCCAGGCTTGGCCGGATCAGATGCAGGCAGAGTTGTCAGGGTTGGCCAACCGACTGGGACAGGCCCTCAGCAACCTGGGTGCCCTCGAACAAAAAGCTGTCGCTGAGCAAGAACGGGAGCGGGCGGAGGCTCTGCAACAGGAGCTACTGCGATTGGTGATGGATGTGGAGGGAGCCGCCAGTGGCGACTTAACGGTGCGGGCGCAGTTGACCTCTGGACAGATCGGCATCGTGGCCGACTTCTTCAACGCCATCATCGAAAACCTACGGGATATCGTCACCCGAGTGCAGCAGGCCGCTGGTCAGGTCAATACCTCCGTCAGCAACAACGAGGTGGCCATTCGCGAGGTAGCGGACAGTGCCCTGCAACAAGCCACCCAGATTGGGGCGACGCTGCAATCGGTGGAGCAGATGACCCAATCCATTCAGGAGGTGGCCACCAAGGCCCAGCAGGCCGCAGCCGTCTCGGCATCGGCAGCCACCACAGCCGCCAATAGCGGCCTAACCATGGATCGGACGGTGCAAAATATCTTGCAATTACGAGAGACGGTGGCCGAGACTGCCAAAAAGGTGAAGCGATTGGGGGAATCCTCCCAGCAGATCTCGAAGGTGGTGTCTCTGATCAACCAGATCGCCCTCAAAACCAACCTGTTGGCGGTGAATGCCAGTATCGAGGCAGCGCGGGCGGGTGAGCAAGGCCAGGGTTTCGCGGTGGTGGCCGAAGAGGTGGGGGCCTTGGCGGCTCAATCTGCCGAAGCCACCCGAGAGATCGAGCGCATTGTGGAAGGGATCCAACGGGAAACGGGGGAGGTGGTGGAGGCGATGGAAATCGGCACCAGTCAGGTGGTGGAGGGCAACCGCTTGGTGGAAGATGCCAAGGAGAGCCTCAGCCAGATTGTCGAGGTGTCGCGACAGGTGAATCTCCTGTTTCAATCGATTGCGGAAGCTACCGACTCTCAGGCGGATACCTCCCAGATGGTGCGGCAGTTGATGGAACAGATCGCGGGGGTCGCCTCTCACACCTCGACGGCCTCGCAAGAGGTGGCCAACTCTTTGCAAGATACGGTATCCATCGCCCGCCAACTGCAAACCTCCATGTCCACCTTTAAGGTTGGGGAGGCGTCCTAATGTCTTCAGAACCAGCACCCGAACAGGCCGGGGAATGGGCGGTACGGCTGCAATTTCTGGAGGAAGCCCGCGCCTATTTTGATGCCATCGAAACCGGGATCCTGGGCCTGGGATCCCTTGGGTTAGATCGCAGCCGCTTCGATCGGATCCTCCGAGCCGCCCATTCCCTCAAGGGGGGTGCTGCCATGATGGGCTTTGGGGTCTTGAGTGATCTGGCCCACCGGCTGGAGGATGGCTTCAAAGTCCTCCAAGTCCATCCCGAACGAGCCGATGCCAGCACCGAAACCGGGATCCTGACGGCCATTGATCACATGCGTCTGATTGCCCATCACCATCGGCAACGGCAGGGGATCCCAGAGAACTGGCTGACGGAGCAGGTTCACCTCAACATTGCCTCCCTGCAAACCCAATTGGGAGAGTTGGAAGCCGGAGATACCGCCCAGCTCCTCTCCGCCGAAGCGGGGGGGGACATGCGGGTGCTGATGTTTGAGACCGAGGTGGACTCCTGCCTGCAACGGCTGGAAGGGGTGGTGGCCCATCCTGAGCAGCCCTGCCTGCGGGAGGAGTTCTTGATCGCCAGTCAGGAATTAGGGGCCTTGGGGGAAATGCTGGATCTGCCAGCCTTTACAACCCTCTGTAGCGCTTTGGCAGAAGGGTTTGAATCGATTCCGGTGGAAGATAAAAGCCAGGTAATCGACCTTGCCACCGCAGCACTTCAGGTCTGGCGGCGCTCTCAGGCGTTGGTGATGGTGCAGCAATTTGACCTGCTGCCCGCCACTTGGGAGCGGGTGGATCCTCCAGTGGCTCCAGCCAATTCCTCGGGATCCCTAGAATCCTTGCCCCCCGCGCCTCCTACTCCTTTACCAAGCGCTCCTCTACCGATCATTGAGTCCCCCGAGCGTTCTGCTGATCCTGCTGCCACCATGCGGGTTTCTGTCCGTCACCTCGACCAATTGGGGGAATTGTTTGGAGAACTGACCACCGAGCGCAACGGCCTCACCCCCCGGCTACAGCGGATGAGGGAACTGGTGCGCCTGCTCAAACAACGGGTGGGCAGCCTTGGCGAGATTAATAGTCGTCTGCGCAGTACCTATGACCACGTGGCCAGCGGCGTGGGGGATGTCAGGATCCCGGTGGCAGCGGGCAACGGTAGTCCCTCCCGACTATTCCAGGTTTCAGCCCCAGAGCCTTTGCCAGGAGATTTTGATCGGCTGGAGATGGATCGCTATGGCGAGTTACACCTGTTGGCCCAAGAGGTGATGGAAGCTGTCGTCCAGATCGATGAAGTCACGGCCGATATTGATACCTCCCTACAAGATACCGAGGGCACCGCTCGACAGTTGACCCGCACTTCTCGTCAGATGCAGACTCAGCTGACCCAGGTGCGGATGCAGCCCCTGTCTGACCTGACTGATCGGTTTCCCAGAGCCCTGCGAGAGCTGAGCCTGACCTATGGCAAGCAGGTGGACTTGCGGGTAAGAGGGGGAGCCACGCTGTTTGAGCGCTCCATGCTAGAAACCCTAGCGGAGCCGCTGCTGCATCTGATTCGGAATGCCTTTGATCATGGCATTGAGGCTCCCGATATCCGGCTGCAACGGGGCAAATCCCCCAAGGGCGTGATTGAAATCAACGCCACCCACCGGGGCAATCGCACTCTGTTGACCATCCAAGATGATGGCGCCGGGATCCCGTTGGATAAAGTCCGGGCTAAGGCGCTTCAGATGGGGTTTAGTGACTCAGACTTAGCAGCCGCTAGCCCTACGGATCTGCTGGATCTGATCTTTGAACCCGGTTTTAGTACCGCCGCCCAGGTGACGGATCTGTCGGGTCGCGGGGTGGGCATGGATGTGGTGCGCACCAAGTTGCAGCAGGTGGGGGGCCAGGTGCAGGTGGAGACCCGCGAAGGGGTGGGCACCCTCTTTACTTTGACCGTGCCTCTCTCTCTCACGGTGATGCGGGTGCTGCTGGTGGAGTCCAAGGGGCTGTTGCTAGCGGTGCCCGCCAATGCTGTGGAGGAATTGTTAATCCCCGAGGGGCTTCAGTCTGGGACGCCAGATGCCGCCTATTTTGCGTGGGAAGACTATCAGGTGCCCCTGATCCGGTTAAGCCAGTGGTTCCACTTTGCCCGCCCCCAACCTCGCCTAGAGACGGATGAGACCCCGATCATCGATCAGGCCACAGTCCTTTTGGTGGTGGAGGGCGATCGCCCCTATGGACTCCAGGTGGATCGCTATTGGCGTGAGCTAGAGGTGACCTTACGCCCTGTGGAGGGAGGGATGCCTCTGCCCCCTGGCTTGCCCACCTGTACGATTTTGGCGGATGGCCGCATCGTGCCGCTGGTGGATCTGAGCGCGCTCTTGAGCTGGATCGAAACCCAGGGATCCCCCAGTAGGCTTGCTCAACCGACGGTGGCCCTCACCTCACCCAGCCAAAAGACCGTGCTAGTGGTGGAGGATTCCATCAATGTGCGCCGCTTTTTGGCCATGACCCTAGAGCGGGCAGGCTTTCGGGTAGAACAGGCGCGGGATGGGCAAGATGCCCTGGATCAACTGCGGGCAGGGGTGAGGGCTGATGCGGTGATCTGTGATGTGGAGATGCCTCGCTTGGATGGGTTTGGTTTCTTGGCTCAGGTCAGAGCGGATCCCACCCAAACTGGGATCCCGATCATCAT
>JBHJNR010000397.1:0-6623 GCA_050330615.1 Cyanophyceae cyanobacterium | reverse complement strand
GGTCACTCAGGAGTAACGTCAGTGGAGGCAGAAGACACCACCTCATCCTCTTCATATCCAGTTCCCACGCGGGAAGCTCTCCGGCAACGACGACAGTTGTTACAGCAGCAGCGACGGTCCTCTTTTTGGCAGGGATCCTGGCGGGTGATGGTGACGGTGGGCCTCTTGTCGGGCTTGTCTGTCTTGATTCGGCATCCCTATTGGCAATTGTTGGAACCAGATCAAATTATCGTGACAGGCAATCAATGGCTCAGTGATGACCAAGTGCGCCAACAGCTAGAGCTCAGTTTCCCGATCCAGCTGTGGCATGTTCAGCCCCAATCCCTAGAGGATTCTCTATTAGCAACGACAGCTCTCACCTCAGAAGCCGGTGAAACGGTGGTGGGGCAAAGTCCGGTGCGCTCGGCCCTGATCCGGCGACAGTTGCTCCCGGCAGGCCTGCGGGTGCATGTGGAGGAGCGGATTCCTGTGGCCCATAGCACTGTATATGGGATCCCTGGCGTTGTGGATCAAGAGGGGGCGTGGCTGTCCTTGCAACAGTTTCCCGCATCAGTGGCTCAGCCATTAGACCTAACCGATCTGACCGACCTCACCGTTGTTGGTTGGGAGCACCACGCTCCTCAGGAGTGGGCCACGTTGTTGCGGGGGCTATCGGTCTCCACCGTAGAGATTCGGCAGGTGGAGTGGCCCGCTGGAGAGGCGCTGCGCCTGGAGACTGAGCTTGGCTCTGTGGTGTTGGGATCCCTGGGGGAGAGCCTGGGCGAACAGCTCTATGTGTTGGGACAAATGCAGGACTTGGAGCAGTATTGCAACTGCAGCACCGAGGAGATCGAGTTCATTGATCTCACCAGCGCCAAGTCTCCCTCCATTCAATTCTTTGAAGCTGCGGCTGAGTCTCGCTTTGGGGAAGACAGCAACTAACACTCGGCGGCGTAACCCTACCGACAACAAACAAGGCGCTTAAGCCCCTTGAGGAAAAAGGGGCCACCAAACGGTAACCCCAAACAAGCTCAAGAAACAACACAACAGAAGAAGAAACCAAAGGGATCGGGGCCAATTAGTGCATCACCACTTTGACATTAGCGTTACTGAGGCCGGGACGCTTGACTTCGGCCAAGGTTTTATTGACGGCATACTTCTGATTGATCGAGTTGATCAGCTCGGTCTGGTTGTGCTTTTTCGCCACGCCCCACAAGTCCGCTATCAGATCAAAGGATCCGTCGGAATTCTGAGACCAGCCTAGGTCATACTCGCCTTCCAAAACAGCCACAATGTCGGCCCGCACACGCTGGCTGTTGTAGCCGCGCACATCAGCATTTTGCTGAACGGTGAAGCCCAGATCCCGCAGGGATTGCTGCAAGGTGGCGGCTTCGGTGATTTTGGTACGAAGGGTGCTAAAATGAGACATGATGTTCTCTCCTAGAGAAATAAAAGGGGTAGGACAAGAGTCAGAGGGCCTTGGCCCTGGGTTGAGGTCTTCACCGGGTCTCAGTTTTCTTCCTGGCCGGGATTGTACTGGTCTGGTGTTGCCCTCAACCTAAAACGGTTTTCCTCTAAAACTCCATCCTTTGATAGTCGGCCACCGAAGTGGCGGCAGGTCGAGCACGTTGTTGTGCCCACTCTCTCAACGCCGAAACCTGTTCCGTCATGGTACGGGAGAGGGGTTGAGTAGACTTCGTCGCTGCTAGGACATCGAGCTGGGTAAACTCTCGATTTTGGGCGAAGGATTCGTACATCGCAGCGATCAAAACTTGTTCGATTTCCGCACCGGAAAAGCCATCACAGGAACGTGAAAGCTGTTCGAGATCGAAACGTTCGATATCCCGGCGGCGTTTTTCGAGGTGAATCTTGAAAATGTCATGGCGTTCGCTGACATTGGGCAGATCCACAAAGAAAATCTCATCAAAGCGGCCCTTGCGCAAAAACTCTCCGGGCAGCTTATCCACGCGATTGGCAGTGGCCATCACAAACACAGGTGACTTTTTCTCCTGCATCCAAGTGAGAAAAGAACCGAAGATGCGGCTGGAGGTGCCCCCATCAGAATCAGCCGAGCCAGCCGAGCCACCAAAGGCTTTATCCAGCTCGTCGATAAACAGAATGGCCGGGGATAAGGATTCGGCGGTCTTGAGGGCATTGCGGAGGTTGGCCTCCGACTTGCCAACGGTTGAGCCATCGTAGATGCGGCCCATATCCAGTCGCAGTAGGGGCAAGCCCCAGAGACGAGCCGTGGTCTTGGCAATCATCGACTTGCCGCAACCGGGTACCCCCAAGATCAGCATCCCTTTGGGCTGGGGCAGACCGTATTCGCGGGCTCGCTCAGTAAAGGCCCCCGATCGCTGCATCAGCCACCGTTTCAGTTCTTCCAGCCCACCCACCGAGTCGATGGATTCCACATCCTCAATAAATTCCAGGATGCCATTGCGGCGGATCAGTTGCTTTTTCTCAGACAGAACGACATCGACTTCGCGCTCCGTCAGGGATCCCGCCACCACTGTGGCTTTGCGGTAGACTTTTTCGGCCTCGTCAAGCGTCAGACCCAGAGCGGCTTTGACTAATTTTTCGCGGGACTCGCTGCTGAGATGGACGCCCGGAGAGGTTAGCTCCAGTTGACGATGCATCACCCGATCAAGAGCCACCATATCTGGCAGGGGAAAGTCCACCACCGCCACATCTTTTTCTAGCTCAATCGGGATCACCTGGATTGGCGACATCAGGACAATGGATTTGTGGGTGCCCTTGAGGCTGGCCACTGCATCCCGTAACCACCGCTTCACTTCAGCATTGTCCAGGAAGTCATGCAGGTCTTTGAAGACAAAGATGCCTGGCTCTTTCTGTTCCATTGCCCACTGAATGGCAGGTTGGGGAGATTGGGTATTGTGCTGAGTCAGGCTGCGGGGGTTACCATATTCCATGATCCCATGCGTTACTGTCCAAACAAACAGTCGCCGTAAAGGCTGGATCCGCTTGCCGATGCTAGCCAAAACGTTTTCTGCCCGTTCCTCCTCCGGCGTTTGCAGGTAGATGAGAGGATATTGAGCTTTTAAGAGGACTTCGAGTTCTCGCATGGCTCATCTCTACAAGTGGGCGGGAATGGACGATGGGCTTGTCAGGGACACGATTAGCAGGTGACTAACTTATCTTGCTCATCTGGGATCGAATCCAAATCATCATCGAGGATCCAGCCAGAGCGGGGGGAAGACTGTATGGAGACCACTTCATCTCCCTGAATCACAAAGGGGTGGGTGCAGGCGGGACAGTGGTGCAGCTGGTGGGTGCGACCCATCACACCTTCGACCGTTTCGGGGTGCTCGATCAAAAAGTGCAAGGCTTTTTCGGTGACCGCCGACATGGTTTCCATCTCAACTGCGGCGCGGGTCTTGAGCTGGCGATAGAGGGCGGCTGGTAGATACAGCGTTACCTTTTGCTTGCCCGCAGACTCATCATCAGGGCTTTGGATAGGATCCAGAACATCGACATCAAGATCGACAGGTGTGGTCACAGATGAAACCACTGAGTTCAGCTGCCCTGGGTTCAGCTGCTCTGAAGTTGAAGTATCGATACCTGCCCGAACTGCTGTTGGGATAGAGGATCGCTGCATGGGGGGGTGCTCCGCCTGGTCGCTCATAAAAGGAGTGGGTTCTTGCTGTGTTCCAGATATGAATATGCTGCTCAGCATAGCCCTGTCGATCGGATGACGGCAAACTCTTAACAAATGTTTACAAAAAGGCGGTATTTGGATTCGGCTGAAAAAACTTGGGGCAATTCTCCGAGTCTTGCTACGATTGTTAAGCTCAAAAACGATCTGCCCACCTATCCCGTTGTCATCATGGCTGTCCCTAAGAAGAAGATGTCTAAGGCGAGAAGTCGCCGCCGTTATGCCGGTTGGCTCCGCAAAGCCGATGCTCAAGCCGCCAAAGCTATGTCTTTGGGTCGTTCAATTCTGACCCAGCGCAACAGCAGCTTCTACTATCCCAATGCAGCGGCAGACGAAGCTGACGAAGAGAGCTAAGCCCAGGTGCCAGGTTTAATCAGCCAGCGGTAAGTAGCGTCAACGTCAACTCAGCGTCATTAATGCGCCCATTGGTGTGCGCCTGTTGGTGGCCATTCTTATTTTTTGAAAGCTGTGGAAAGCACTCGCGAGTCTTATTACCAGAGGCTAGAGGTTCCCTTTTGGGCTTCGGCTCCAGAGATTCGGCGCGCTTATCGGCGCATGAGCAAACGCTATCATCCCGATACGTCGGTGCTGGCTCCTGATGTGGCGGTACGTCGATTTCAGGATATTCAGGAAGCCTATATTACGTTGACCAATCCTGTTCAGAAAGCCCAGTATGACGCGCTGCTAAGGGCGCACTATCTTGGATTGCGAACCAACGGCATCCCTGATGTAAATCTGGGGGATCCCATGCAGGGTGGCGATGTAATCAAGACTCGGCCCCTCTCTGGGACTGAGCTTTTTGCACTGCTGTTGATGGGGGGGACTTTTGCTGCTTGTCTTGTATTGGTAGGGGCTTTGGCCTGGATGCAGCAGGGGTTAGCTTAAAGACAAGGTGCCAACCAGAGGTAGGGATGTGATGGATGAGTTAATCAAGATGCCAGATGACGATGTACCTCTCTACAGCCATCCCCTGGTATCCCTAGAGAATTGGCTGGTGCGGATGGGTTGCCAACGGGATCCCGAGGAGGTTGAGCGCTGGTCTTTTGTGGGCAAAGCGGATGTATGGTCAGCAGAGATTCGCTTGGAAGAAGCGGTGATCTGGGTGCGCTATACCTATCCTGATGGCAACACCAAGACATTGACTTTTCCCTATTCCCTCAGTCGTTCTGATGCTGAGTTGGCTATTTTTGATACGTGATTTTGATCGCTGATCGCCCCTCAAGACGCCGTGATCTGCTCTAATGCCTGTCGGATCGTGCTGTCCTTCACTTGATCGGTGATTTTTACATTGCCGATTTGGGTCGGCAAGATAAACCTGACGCTGCCATCTTTAACTTTTTTGTCCGCCTGCAAGGCCTGCTGAATGATGTCGTAAGGGATCCCGTTGGGCCACGTGCTGGGCAATCCACAGTGCTCGATCAACTGCTTTTGGCGCTGGGCAGAGTCGGGATCCCACCAGCCCATCAGCTCGGCAATGGCACCAGCTCCCACCATGCCCACCGCGATGGCTTCGCCGTGCAGGTACTGACGATAGTGGGTGGCACTTTCGAGGGCATGGCCCAAGGTGTGGCCATAGTTCAAGATCGCCCGCAAGCCTCCCTCTTTCTCATCCGCTTGCACCACCTGAGCCTTCGATTCGGCAGAGCGGATCAACAGATGTTCCAAGGCTTGAGGAGGGTAGTCTTCATAGCCTGAGACCGGGGGCAACGTTTCCAAGAACGCAAATAGCTCAGTATCCTGAATCACCCCATATTTAATCACCTCAGCCAAGGCAGAACGTAGCTCACGGGCGGGCAATGTGGACAACAGATGAGGATCAATCCAGACCAAGCGGGGCTGATGAAAGGCTCCAATCAGGTTTTTGCCCTTGGGATGATTGACTCCAGTTTTGCCGCCAATGGAGGCATCCACCATCGCCAACAACGAGGTGGGTACCTGCACAAACGGGATCCCTCGCAACCATGTCGCTGCCGCAAAGCCCGCCATATCACCAATGACACCACCCCCCAACGCCAAGATGGTGGAGGAACGCTCTAGCCCTGCCGCCAAAGCTGCGTCATGGATCTGGGTGATGGAGGCAAGATTTTTGTGTTCTTCCCCAGCGGGCAATAAACAGGTATGCACCTCAAAGCCAGCATCCTTGAGACTGTGGGTAATTTCAGACCCGTGGTGCTCAAAAATGATCGGATGACTGACCAGCAAGACTCGCCCTTTGAGACCGGCTGACCGCATCCGGGATCCCAGATCTGGCAATTGTTGAGCAGCAATGACGATATCGTAGGCGGCTTGGGGCAGCTTGACAGGGATGACGGTGGCAGGCATAGAAGAGTGAAGAGGATTAGGTGAAGAGAATTAGGTAAGGAGAATTGGGTAAGGAGAAGGCGTGGTTAACCATACACGCTACCAGAAAGGCTCAAATCGACAGGCCCAACTTGAGGCCCAACAGAGCATGACCAAACATCAAGGCCAGAACAGTTCCCCCCAAGTAGGCATGAGCGCTGCGGAGGGCCGCTTTATTGCCACCAAAACCGCTCAAAGACAGGGATCCATTGATGGCCAGCAAGATTAAGACTGCGGAGCCCGTCCAGAAGTGAGGGCTCTCTAGAATGGGCTGTCGCTGCATCACCAGGGATAGCAATCCGCCTGTGTAGCCGAGAGCGATAAATAGAGTCATCCAGGGGGCCAACTTGCGGTGGTCAAGCAGGCTTTTTTGAGCTGCCTCAGGATCCGATGTAGCCATCAGTCGCCCCCGCCAGCCGCTCAACCCGACAAAACTGCCCATTGCGATCACGACAATGCCCATCATCAGAGGATGTCCCCAATGGACGATGGGGGCTGGCGTATCGAAGGCACGAAATACCCCCGCCACCGGCTCCAAGAATTCTGCTAAAGACTCGCCCACAGCAGTCTGGGCCAAAATCAGGGATCCCGGATTTGAGAGCAGGTGATAGGGGGTCAGTGGGGGGAA
>JBHJNR010000396.1:0-6664 GCA_050330615.1 Cyanophyceae cyanobacterium | reverse complement strand
CCCACTGAGAGTGAGATTTTCTCTCTCATGCCAGTGACGGGCGATATCCACTCGCCGACAGCACCATACCCCCGGATGGGATCCCACATAATCCAAAAACCGAGCCAATGCGGCGGCTCGACCCGGATGCCCCACCAGTCGGCAGTGCAGCCCTACACTCATCATCTTGGGGGCCGTCTCCCCCTCCTGATAGAGGCAGTCAAAGGTATCCCGCAGATAGGCAAAAAACTGATCGCCGCTGTTGAAACCCTGCGGGGTGGCAAAGCGCATATCGTTGACATCTAGGGTATAGGGCACCACCAGATGACGCTGATCCCCTTCCCTCACCCAGTAGGGCAGATCATCGGCGTAGCTATCGGCATCATAGAGAAAGCCCCCCGCTTCCACTACCAAACGGCGGGTATTGGGGCTGGTGCGGCCCTGATAAAAGCCCAAAGGTCGGGATCCCGTCACCTGGGTATGAATCTCAATCGCCTTGTGGATATGATCCCGTTCGGTTTCGAAGTCCACATACTGGTAATCGATCCAGCGGTAGCCATGGCTGGCAATTTCCCAATCGGCTGCTTTCATAGCCGCCACCGCCTCAGGATTGCGGGCCAAGGCCATCGCCACCCCAAACACCGTCACCGGGATCCCGCGCTGGGTAAACAAACGGTGTAACCGCCACCATCCGGCCCGACTGCCATACTCATAGAGCGACTCCATGTTCATGTGCCGCACCCCCGGTAGTGCTGCCGCCCCCACGATCTCTGATAAAAAGGCTTCTGAGGCGGGATCCCCGTGCAGGATACAGTTTTCACCCCCTTCTTCATAGTTGATCACAAACTGCACCGCTACTCGTGCCCCTCCTGGCCACTGGGGATCCGGTGGGGTCTGGCCATAGCCAACAAGATCGCGGGGATAAGGGTGGGTCATCACAGGAGGTGGAATAGAGCGGGCAAAGGTGTTGAGGACTATACAGGATCCTGGATCATCTAGAGGATTGGGGCAAACCCTTGCTGTTACTCAGGGGCTTGGATCCAGTCCGTCAGTCGAAACAACGAAATCTTGGCAATCTCCAGCAAGGCTTGCTGCTGCTCAGCCTCCATCGTGTTTTGTAACCGACTCTGAAAAGCCGCCAGAATGGTCTGAGTGGTATGCCCTTTCACCGCCAACACAAAAGGAAAGCCGAACCTCTGCTCATAGTCGTGATTGAGCTGCTGGAAAAGAGCGTAGTCTCTGGGGTTGAGCCGATCCAGCCCTGCCCCGGCTTGCTCAGAGACAGAAGCCGCCGCCATCTTGACTTTGGCCCCGAGGCTGGGATGGGAGCGAATCAGGGCGATCTGCTGCTCTGACGAGAACCCCTGTACCACCTTCATCATGGCCCAATGTAGTGATTCAATCGTGGCAAACGGTCGCTGCTGCCAAGCGGTTGCCGCCACCGTCGGAGTCTCCTCAAAAGCTCCCCCCACCGCCGCGACAAATTCCGCCTGGGTCATCTGATTGAGAAACAAAAGGGTATACATCAGCAAACCTCAACTACCGCGATAGGTGCTGTAGGCCCAAGGGGAGACCAACAGGGGTACATGATAATGGGATCCCTCATCCCCAATGCCAAACCGGATCGGCACCTGCCCCAAAAAGGGCAATTCGGGTACTGCCAGCCCAGAGCTAGCAAAGTAGTCCGCCACCTCAAACACCAGCTCATAGCATCCCAACCCAAACTGGGATCCCTCTAGCATCGGGCCATCGGTGCGCCCATCGGCATTGGTGGTCACTGTTTTCAATAAAACCCTATTGCCAGAGTCGGGATCCACCCGCCAGAGCCTGATCATCATCCCCGCCGCTGGGATCCCTTGAGCCGTATCCAAAACATGGGTGGTTAGCTTACCAGACATCTCATCCACCAAAATTGAGGACAATCGTCACCGCTTATCGCATCGGGCCAGCCAGGATCACCTTGGCAATGGCATCTGTCACATCGGTCGGGGATTCATGGGCCAGTTGTTGATACCACTGTTCGGTGATCTGGGGATCCTTGCCATGGATCTGCTCGGCTCGGCTGCGGGCTTTTTGTACCACGGCATTGGCCCGTTCCGTCCGCTCCTGGCTATAGCGTTGTAAAGCTTCAGGGATCCCAGTCGATATCGTGGCCAGATAATGGGCCAAGACATAACCATCCTCCATCGCCTGACAGCCCCCTTGGCCCAGATCAGGACAGGTGCTGTGAGCTGCATCCCCCAAGAGAGCCACTCGCCCCCGTGCATAGGACTCAATTGGCCCCATATCATGAATCTCCGGTCGGGCCACCGTCATGGGATCCATCTGTTCGATTAAGGCTTGCACCGGATCCGCCCACCCTCGAAAATGCTGTTTCAGCTCCGCTTGATAGGTGGCCGGATTATTGGAGGTGTCCACAGGCAAGGGCACATCAAAGAAGAAGTAGAAACGCTCACCCCCCACTGGCATCAAAGAGACTCGCTTGTGATCCCCCACATAGATATCCCAGCTATCGGGGCGGGCTAAATCTGGCGAAACGGGCACCAATCCATTCCAATTTACATAGCCCACATAGCTGGGATCCACCTCATAGCCCAGTACATAACTGCGCACCGCAGAACGGATCCCATCGGCAGCAACGACTAGATCACCTTTGGCTTCCTGTCCATTGTCAAAAAAAGCAGTGACCCCTGTGTCATCTTCTTGGACATCCATGCACCGATAGCCCAAATGAACAGGCTCCTGAAACCCCTCCAGCAGCAACATCTGTAAATCTCGACGTGCTACTGGATAGGGACGTTGGCCCACCTTTTCGATCAAGGGCAGCAAAGAGATCTGATTCAAGGGATCCCCTGTGGCGGTGCGGTACTCCATCCGGTTCATCTCACCCCCTATCCGAGCAATGCCCTCCCCTAACCCGAGACGGTTCAGCACCTTGACCCCATTCGACCACAACGAAATACCCGCCCCCACAGGACGTAGTTCTTGTACTCGGTCATAGATCTCCACATGGCACCCGGCCTGCTTGAGGGCAATCCCCGCCGTCAGCCCCCCGATCCCGGCACCGATGACAATGACCTTGAGGTTTCGCATATCAAAGTAAAAACGACGATGTTAATGCTGTCCTCAACAGGAAATCTGATTAGTGCCACTTCAGCTGTGTGGATCACTACACTCTTTTAGGGGTTGATCGGGGCTTTGATCTGATCGACTTGGGTTCATAATCTTGAGCACCCCCGGCGGCATTAGCCATGGCTTCTGTTCGAGTGAGGTGCCTTTATTTACCAAGATTGTCTGCTGCGAATGGTATCTAGCAATCACCTCAGATGGGCTTATTGGAGCTATTAACTTGCCAAAGACTTCCCCAAAGGGATCCCGAGCTGACAAGAATGTTTACAATGGGTGACGGCGTTCGCTATCGATTCAGCAAAACCCATCCTCAAGGCCCATGAACTTCGACCCTGCGACTTTTCCATGGCTGTCGACGGTGATCCTTTATCCCGTCATTGCAGCCCTGTTTATCCCGTTAATCCCAGCCCCTGAAGGGGATCCCTCCACCCGTGAGCACGCCCAAAAGCTGGCGGAGCGGATCCGGTGGTTTGCGCTGGTGATTGGGATTAGTGACCTGCTGATCTTGGTGGCGGGGTTCTACCTCAACTACGACATCAGCACCGCCGAGTTGCAGATGGTGGAGCAGTACGACTGGGTGCCTCAGGTGGGACTGCGCTGGTCGGTGGGGGCGGATGGTCTGTCCATGCCCTTGATCCTGCTGACCGGGTTCATCACCACCCTAGCTATATTGGCCTCGTGGCCCGTCACCTGGAAGCCACGCCTGTTCTACTTCCTGATCTTGGCCATGTATGGGGGCCAGATTGGGGTGTTTGCCGTGCAGGACATGCTGCTGTTCTTCTTTATGTGGGAACTGGAGCTACTGCCGGTCTATTTGTTGCTTTCCATCTGGGGAGGCAAAAATCGCCTCTATGCGGCGACAAAGTTTATTCTCTACACCGCCCTCAGCTCCTTGTTCATCTTGGTGGCAGCGCTGGGGATGGCCTTCTTTGGGGACACGGTCACCTTTGATATGCGGGAATTGGCGGCCAAAGCCTATCCCGTTGGCCTGCAACTGTTGTTCTATGGGGCCTTCTTCATTGCCTATGCGGTGAAGCTGCCGATCTTTCCCCTCCACACCTGGCTACCCGATGCCCACGGAGAGGCGACCGCGCCCGTTCACATGCTCTTGGCCGGGATCCTGCTCAAGATGGGGGGCTATGCCCTGCTGCGGATGAATGTGGGGATGCTGCCGGATGCTCACCTGGTTTTTGCCCCAGTCCTGGTAGTGCTGGGCATTGTCAACATCATTTTTGCGGCCCTGACCTCGTTTGGACAGCGCAACCTCAAGCGTAAGATCGCCTATTCCTCCATCAGCCACATGGGGTTTGTCCTGATCGGCATCGGCTGCTTGACAGAGCTGGGCATGAGTGGGGCCATGTTACAGATGATCTCCCACGGCCTAATTGGGGCCAGCTTGTTTTTTTTGGTGGGGGCCACCTATGACCGCACCCACACCTTGGTCTTAGAAGAGATGGGCGGCATCGGCCTCAAGATGCCTAAGATCTTCTCGATGTTTACCGTCTGTTCGCTGGCGTCGTTGGCCCTACCCGGCATGAGCGGCTTTGTGGCCGAAATCATGGTGTTCTTGGGCTTGGCGACGACGGATGCTTTTACTGGCCCCTTTAAGGTGATGATGGTGTTCTTGGCGGCGGTGGGGGTGATCTTAACTCCCATTTACCTGTTGTCGATGCTGCGGCAGATCTTCTTTGGGCCAGAAAACACTGAACTCACTTCCCATGAAGAGTTGGTGGATGCAGAACCCCGTGAGGTGTTTGTAATCGCCTGTCTGCTGATCCCCATCATCGGTATTGGCATCTATCCTCGCCTCACCACCCAGATCTACGACCGCTCCACCGATAAGCTGGTGGCTACCCTGCGGGGCTACTCAGTTAGCCAAACACAAACAGCAGCATTGGCTAAGGCTGAAGTGGCCGAGAATCTGCTGCCAACAGAGGTGTTGACCGCTCCGGCACTCCGCTAGGGCAGAGGTTTTTGCAAAATTGAGACAAAGAAGGGATCCCTAGCCATAGCTTAGGGATCCCTTCTTTTTGGTAGGCAAGGGGCTTAAGCCCCTTGTTCATAGCTGTGTTCGTCGTTGGTAGATGGATGCCGCCGACTACTAGTGGATCAACTCAGCCGTCGCATCCATCCGCCGTTGCAGTTCTTCCTCACTCAGATCATCCAAAGGGATCCCTTGAGAAACTGGCAACTCATCGTCTTCATCGAGAGGGTTGGCAGATCCGATATGGTTGAGCTCGTTGACGAAATCATCCACCCCTTGAAACTGCCGATAGACAGAGGCAAACCGCACATAGGCCACTTCGTTGAGCTGTTGTAGCTTGGCCAGTACCAGGCGGCCCAACTCACGGGTGGTGATCTCTTGCGTGTCCTGCAATTGCAACCGTTCCTCGATGCTCTCCACCAACTCTTCCATCTGCTGGACGGTCACCAGCGTCTTTTGGCAGGCACGGGCCACCCCCTGCAAAATCTTGTTGCGGTTGAAACCCTCACGGGATCCATCCCGCTTGGTCACCATAATGGGCACAAACTCGATCCGTTCATAGGTGGTGAAGCGGTAGCTACAGGCCATACATTCCCGCCGCCGCCGCACGCTCTGACCCGCCTCAGCCGAGCGGGATTCCAGCACACGAATTTCTTTGCTACTGCATCGAGGACACTTCATAACCACGGATCCTTACGGGACGACAGGGCTGCCAATCAGGGGTCAAAGAGCCTGTCAAGCTGATTGGCGGGGTGGGAGAGCAGACCAAGAGGATAAAGCGAGTCTATCTCAGAGCTGAGATTGCCACCATTGTTCCGCCTCCTGCTGGATTTGGTCAGATGTGGCCTTATCCATCCGCTTGAGATGAGACAAGACTAGCCCCATTCTTCCCAATTGGGTTAGCTTTTGGCGATGGCGAATCAGGAAATCCCAGTAAAAGATATTAAAGAGACAGGCTTGGTCGCCGCTCTTGTCCTGGTGATTGTAGCGGCAATTTTGACAGTAGTCGCTCATCTTGTGAATGTAGCGGGCGGAGGCAGCATAGGGCTTGGTGGCCAGGGATCCCCCATCGGCAAACAGTCCCATACCGATCACATTGGTCTGCATCACCCAGTCATAGCTGTCGATAAAAACATCGTGAAACCAGCGCTCCACCGCTTGGGGGTTGATGCCACTGATCAGGGCAAAGTTGCTCAGCACCATCAACCGTTGGATGTGATGGGCATAGCCGGTGCGCTTGATCTGATCGATACTCTGGGACAAACAGTTCATGTCGGTATCGCCCGTCCAAAAGAAGTCGGGTAAGGGGCGTTGGTGGTCAAACCAGTTGAGCTCGCCATAGCCCTCTGGCATCAGCCATTCATAGATCCCGCGCATATATTCTCGCCAGCCCAACACCTGCCGAATGAAACCCTCCACGCTGGACAACGGGATCCCGTCCTGGTCTTGGGCATATCGCTGCTCCGCCACCTGGATCACCTCTAGGGGGTGCAGCAGGCCGATATTGAGGTAGGGGGAGATCAGGGAGTGCCACATCGTATCTTCACCCGTGACCATCGCATCTTGGAGCGG
>JBHJNR010000395.1:0-5359 GCA_050330615.1 Cyanophyceae cyanobacterium | reverse complement strand
AAGGGACGCCAGAACTACGGACTCAGTATACGCAACCGGAGGTCTAACCGATGGCCTTGTCCCCTTCAGGCTCTCGACCAACGTAGCCACAGGGATCCCAGCGGTTCTTAACCCATTGCTAACCCTGCCATAACTTGAGATCCAGGCGCGGCGGGCTATGATCTGCCACGTCTCAGGACAGGATCCCTGACATAGTCCTGACTTGCACAGCTCCAAAAAGGTGATAAGCGATGAAACGCAAAACAGTTTTTCAAGCCCTAGCCGTCGTGGTTACCACCCTGGCTGCTGCATCGGTGGCCCAGGCACAACGGCCCCAAGCGGGCGGAAGCGATGAGCTCAACGTCCTCTGCACCCCACAGGTGGAATGGTGCGAGGGGATGAAGGCCGAGTTTGAGAGCGCCCATCCCGAGATTACCGTCAATTTTGTTCGTCTTTCCAGTGGTGAAGCCCTGACCCGGTTGCGCAATGAGCGGGATCGGCCCCAGTTCGATATCTGGTGGGGTGGCCCGGTGGATTCTTTCATCGCCGCTAAGCAAGAAGGGCTGATCGAAGCTTACGATTCCCCCAATCTGGAGAATATTCTGGATCCCAACCTGATGCAGGATCCCGACAACTTCTGGGCGGGTGTGTATGTGGGATCCCTGGGTTTTGCCACCAACACCGACTTCCTGGAAGCCAATAACCTGGAGGCTCCCACCTCTTGGGATGACCTGCTGAAGCCGGAGTTTGAAGGGCAGTTGTTTATCGCTCACCCCTCCAGCTCTGGCACCTCCTACACCGCCCTCTGCACCGTCTTGCAAATGCGTGGCGAAGAAGCAGGTTGGGACTACATTCGTGAATTCAACGAAAACGTGCTGCAATACACCCGTAGTGGTTCCGCTCCCACCCGCTTTGTCGGGGCTGGCGAAGGAGCTGTGGGCATCGTTTTCTCCCATGACATCGTGGCCCAAATTGAGCAGGGATCCCCGTTGGTCTTGACCTTCCCCGCAGAAGGGACAGGGTACGAGATCGGTGGTATGGCCCTGATCGCAGGCGCACAAAACCCTGATGCCGCCAAGCTCTGGTTTGATTGGGCCTTGGAACCTGCCACCCAAGAATTGGGGCCTAAGTACAATGCCTTCCAAGCTCCTACGGTAGAAGGGGCTGAAGCCTCTCGGCCTGAGCTGTTGGAAGTCAACCTGATCGACTATGACTTTAACTATTGCGGCGAAAACAAAACCGCTTTTGTGGATCAGTTCACCAACGAAGTGGCCAACGCAGAGCAGTTGAAAGAATAGTTGTTACCCTCACAGGTTGCGAAAGCCCCTTTCCTAGTGGGGGAGGGGTTTTTGCTGTTGAATCATGAAGAAAGTGATTGAAAGCTATGCAGCAGGTTGTAGAAACCCCGCCACCGCCAGAGCCGCCCCCCAAGCCCCCGCTCTTGCTGCCGTACCAATGGCAACAGATGGTGATGACGCTGCTGCGGGATCCCACCTTGGGTCTGGGTTTGTTGGGAGCAATGCTCTTCACCCTGATCTTTGTGGCTTATCCCTTGGGGCGGGTGCTGTGGCAAGCCTTTTTCGATCCAGTTTCTGACCAGTTCAGCATTGAGTATTTTCGCCGCTACTTCGATCCGGTTTTTCGGACTTACCAGTGGGGGGTGATCCGCAATACTCTGATCATGGGCTTGGCTTCAGCGACCGGGGGCACAGCCTTGGGGTTTGTGTTTGCCTTTACCTTGGTGCGGTGTCGGGTGCGGTTTGCCCGGTTCTTGCACTTTTTCGCGCTGTTGCCCACTATCTCGCCCCCGTTTGCCATTGCGTTGGCGGCGATTTTGCTGTTTGGCCGCTCCGGGTTGGTGACGCGAGGGGTTCTAGGGATGGAGTTTGGCCCCGACACCAACGATATCTATGGGCTGGATGGCCTGATCTTCGTCCAGGTAATCACGTTTTTCCCGGTTGCCTATCTGATCTTGCGCTCATTGCTGGAACGGGTGGATCCCGCACTAGAAGAAGCCTCCATGAATCTAGGGGGATCCCGGTGGCATGTGTTTCGCACCATCACGCTGCCGTTGTTGATCCCTGGTATCGCTGGATCCTTTTTGTTGTTGTTTGTGGAGTCGTTGGCGGATCTGGGCAATCCGTTGCTGCTCAGCGGCAACCGCCCTGTCTTATCCACCGATATTTTCTTGGCGGTCAATGGCCAGTTTGACCAACATCGGGGGGCAGCTTTCTCTCTGGTGCTCCTGATCCCCACTTTTGTGGTGTTTTGGATCCAACGGTATTGGGTCAGCAAACGGTCTTACATCAGCGTTACGGGCAAGCCCTCCACCGGATCGCCAATGCCCCAGGATCCTCTGTTGCGGTGGAGCATGATCGCCATCATGGCGGCGGCGATGGGGTTGGTCTTGATGCTCTACGCTTCTATTTTGGTGGGATCCCTGACTCGACTGTGGGGCATCGACTACACGCCCGTCTGGACGCACTTTGGGGTGGCAATCACACGGGGGTTAAATCCCATTTTGTCCACCACCTTTTTGGCGGCAGCTGCTACTCCGTTGGCCACTGGCATCGGCATCGTCATCGCCTATCTAGTGGTGCGTAAGTCCTTTGCGGGCAAGCAAGCCCTCGATCTCGTCTCTAACTTGGGGGCAGCGGTGCCGGGGACGATCTTGGGCATCGGCTATATCATCGCCTTCATCAATCCCCCCATGCCGGTGGTGATCGTGGCCTTTGGCCTCTTAGCCGCCTATGCCGTTTGGAGCGGGATCCCGCAGCAACAAGCGCTGTGGGTGCTGCTCTTGGGGCTGGCGTTAGGGGGGATCCTCTGGCGGATTGGGCAGGAGTTTGACTATGGTCTTTGGCTCGGGATCCTGGGCAGTTGTCTGGTGGGGCTGGGGATCCTGTTGAGTTGGCGGCGGCTGGGAGCTGGGTGGGTCGTCGGGATCCCAGGACTGTATTTGGGGTTGGGATTGATTGAACCTGTGCTGACTCGTCCCTTGGCAGTGTGGGGGCGGACAATGGGGGGCAATCTTGCCAAAATTGCTGTCTCAGGGGCTGACATGGTCGGGGTCTTGTGTCAGGTGCCGCCGCCGTTTGTGGGGTTTGGGATTCTGGCCATCATGGCGGTGGTGTTGCCGGGATGCGTCAAGTCTTTCCACCATCAAACAGCCATCCGGCGAACCGGAACAATGGAACGATTGCGGCTGGGGGTAGGGATCCTCTTGATTGCCGTCGCCTTTGTGCTGGTCTTTGACGGGGCTCCATTGGCCTTGGTAGGTACCCCCTATGTGGTGATTGCGGCTTATGTGGTGCGCAGTTTACCAGCATCAGCTCGGGCGGGCATGGCAGCATTGCAGCAGATTGATCCCTCGATTGAAGAAGCCTCGGTCAACTTGGGGGCCGATGCCCAGACCACCTTTCGCAAAATCACAATCCCTTTGATGGTGCCAGCTCTGTTGGCGGGATCCGTCTTTTCCTTTGCTCGCCACATGACCAGCCTCTCGGCCATTATTTTCTTGACCACCCCCAAGTGGCCGATCTTGACCGCCTGGATCCTGAGTGAAGTGGAGCAAGGGGGGCAGAGTACCGCTGCTGCCTACTCGATTATTTTGATTGGCATTGTGTTTGTGTCAATCGTGGGGATGTATGCCATCGCGGGCAAACGAATGTCGGTTTCTGGAGATGTGGATTTGCTGGGTTAAAGCTGGGGAGTTTGGCTGCTTTTGAGCTGTAATTGGTGGCACTAACGTGAAGATTCCTCAGCTCTCATTCCAGCAGAAAAACCAACCAGAGAGACCAACAGGAGATATCTGGATCCCAAAAGCTAGACAGGAAAATCCCAGTTTTTGGCTCCAGCTGGCTGTACTTAGATTCACCAAAAGAATTCACCACAAGACAGGATGAGGGATCCCCATGGGTTACTTGGACTTAAAAGGACTGACCAAACAGTTTTTATCCCGCGATCAAGGGGACTGGGTGACAGCGGTGGATGCCATCGATCTGTCGGTGGAGCCAGGGGAGTTGATCACACTGTTGGGGCCAAGCGGTTGCGGCAAAACCACAACGTTGCGGATGATCGCGGGCTTTGAATTGCCCAGTGGCGGCGAGTTGATCCTGGATGGAGAGCTGATCAACACTCGCCCTCCCAATCAGCGGCAGATGGCGATGGTGTTTCAGAGTTATGCCCTGTTTCCTCATCTATCGGTGTTTGAGAATGTCGCCTACGGCCTCAGACTTCGCTCTCTGACAGCCATCGAAATTAACAAACGGGTGGGATCCATTTTGGAGCTGGTGGGCTTGCAGGGGTTGGGGGATCGCGCCCCCAATCAGCTATCGGGCGGGCAACAGCAGCGGGTGGCCTTGGCCCGAGCCCTGGTGCTGGAACCAAAAGTGTTGTTGATGGATGAACCCCTCTCCAACCTAGATGCCAAACTCCGGGAAACCATGCGAACTGAGATCCGCCGCATTCAGCAAACCCTGGGCATCACCACCCTCTATGTCACCCATGACCAGATGGAGGCCATCACCCTCTCAGATCGGATCGTGGTCATGAACGGGGGCCGCATCGAGCAAGTGGCTCCCCCCCGCCGCATCTACGAGCAGCCTGCCTCGGTCTTTGTAGCGGATTTTATCGGCCAGTCCAATTTTCTAGATGGGATCCTCAGCCATATTGCACCGGAGCATTGGCATGTCCAGGTCATGGATCGCCCCATCGCCGTGCCCAAACGCAACGGGATCCCTGAGATCGGGGCCGGGGAACCCATCAAACTGCTGATCCGGCCCGAAGCGATCCAGATTGGGGAGCAGGGATCCTGGCAGGGCACGGTGGCCCGCACCACCTATTTGGGATCCTATGTGGAATATGAGGTGCGGCTAGGGGATGCTGTGTTGACGGTGCTAGATACGGATTCTCTTCGGCCTCGGATCTATGAGCCCGGTGCCCCTGTGGGTCTGAGCTGGGCTGATCAGTCGGTCTGTCTGCTACCACGTTAGCCCCTAATCCCGATAGCCCCCAATCAAGAACGGGATCCCGGTGGGCGGGTGATGTGGTTGATCCAGCAGTAGCCACAGAGATTCCAGCGGGTCAACTCTTGCTCGGTGGCGGCTTGGTGGCACTGGGGGCAGCGAGGCATCTGGCGCTGATGGGTCAAGACCCGCTGATGCCATAGATCCAAGGCTTCTTGGGGAGATAGCGGACGAGTTGGGGAAAGAGAAGGCTGCGCCTGACCGGCGAGATAGGCCAGATTGCTGGACAGATCAGCTCGCTCTAAGGCCCGTCGATGCCATTCCCCCGGCAAAAACCGGATATCGGTCAGAGGGGTGGAGAGATGGGGGTTAAGCTTGCTCAAGATCAGCAGGCGCTGAAAGCCCAGGTTTTG
>JBHJNR010000394.1:0-2238 GCA_050330615.1 Cyanophyceae cyanobacterium | reverse complement strand
AGTTGGAATGACTTACTTAGAGTCGAACTGGTGTACCAGTGAAGGATCCACGGATAATAAGGATATTGCCCAAAGGACTAGGGCCTGTTTCTCCATCATCGGTGGGGAATTCCTGTTCTAAGAACCATTCACCAGAGATAGCTTCTGAGTTGGTCGTTTGACTAAACACAAGATTGAGATTGCCTCGCTGTAAGCCACCACCAATATCCGCCCGATTAAAGGGGCCACCCAGCTGAGAACCAGCCAAATTACGGAAGATAAAGTCTCCTGTGGTGGGGACAAACCCAACGAGTTGGATCGGATCATCACCTCCGTCAGGCCGCTCAGTCCGTAACGAGAAGAAGTAATCAAAGGCTGTCGGGGGGCCGGGAACAGGAATAGGTTCACCTTCTCCCTCTTCACCTTCAATAGGTAGTTGAGGAATGGGGGTTGGGAAAGATCCAGGAGGAGGAGCCACCTGAACAAAATTGAGGACAGTACTAATATTTGCTGGATCAAATTCCGCTTCGATTCGTCCATTCAGTAAACGACGAATCCTGACCAGCTGATTATTGAGCACATTGGGTCGCTGCGGATCTGGGGCAAATAGAACCGAAGCTGTACCAGATTGAGTAGGGCGATAAACGAGCTCAGCCTGATTGGGCACAAAATTGAGGCGAGACAATAATGCTAGGGCATCATCGCCAGATCCATCCCCAGCAACGCCACGACTGCGAACATTAAAGCTGGCAGAGAACCGTCCAGCCTCGAAACTGACTACAGGCTCAGGAGCCAGAACTTCTCCTGTGATTGTATTGATTAAGGGTTGAGCAATTCCTCGCAGGTTAGCCGATCCCTCAATGACAACAGTTTCCCCATTATTACTGACGTAAATATTCTCAACTGTCAGAGTCAGGTTGGTATCAACAATTTGGCTGGGGGGGTTAGGACGTTGAGGGGATCCTGGGCCATCCGGCAATTGCCCATCTTCACTCTCTGGATCTGGGGTGGGCTCGACTGGAATGGCTGGAGTTGGGACTGGCAATCCACCAACACTTTCTTGGACTGTAAAATTCGTACCAACTCGAATCCGTTGATCGTTGATGTTGCCTGCTCTTAAGGTCAGACCCGCTAAACTAAAGGCTGACTCCAGCTCTGCATCATCCGGTGCAACGGCCACGATAGGCATGATGGGATTACTCCGGCCAATCAGGATGGCTAGAGAGTCACTGGCAAGACTGGCATCTAAAGGCTCGATGGTGGCTTCCAGATTCTGGATTCGGGCCTCGCCACTGCCCTGGCTAGAAGAATTACGAACAGGGATCCCATTGAAACGGGGATTGATGAAGTCCAGCCTTAGATTGTTGGTCTCAAGCACAGAGCCAGGGGTAAAGCGATACTCCCGAGCTAAGACAAAGTCGTCGCCACTGACCTGAACAGCGCCTGGTAAGGCGGGGGCATTTTCTGGTTCGCCACACCCTGAAACTAGCAAAAAGACGCTCAACAGAGCCACGGAGGGGTATTTGAAATTCATAGCACCTAGTTCCTCACACACCAATTCACACACAAGAGCCTGTCAGAGCCACAGACGCTACGGGTACGCTTCCAGCCCCCGCTCGGAGCCATGATACCCTACATATGGAGAAGTGGCCCGTTTCGCAAAACTTGATTTTTTGCCTTGGATCCGGGGTTGACAAACCCCCTAGATGAAGTAGAAAAGGGTCAGATGAACGAACTAACGCAGCCCTTAATCAGGTCACTGGGTTAGCTTTGGGTGAGTGGTCAAATCGGGAACCCGTGGATCCCGCATTTTTTGTGGTGAGAGGAGATATCAATGAAGATGGCTTTGAAAGCGAGTTCGTCTCGCAAATGGGTGGCTCTGCTCACGGCGGGATGTCTGGCCGGGATCGGATTGCAAGGATGCACGACCGATAGTCATGATGGTGCCATCAATCCAATATTGACAGCATCAGCTCCCAGTCCTGTTCCGGTCGGGCCAACCTTGGCTCCGGTTCAACCAGGTACAACGACGCCGATTACAACTCCAAATTTTGGCCAAATCACCCCTCCACCCGTTGGGCCTAGCCTGCCAGAGGCTCCATCAGTGGCGGAAGTAGATGGATTCCTTGTCGATCAGCCCTTTGCCTCAACCCGTTACGATGTAGAGTTCGTAGATCTGAAAGTCCGTGGCACTATTGCTGATGTCAATATCCAAGCCCTCAACATTACCTGTGGGACAGATGTTACATCTGCCCTTAT
>JBHJNR010000393.1:0-3769 GCA_050330615.1 Cyanophyceae cyanobacterium | reverse complement strand
AGGTTGGAAACCGGCTGAGCTGAACTACAGCTTTTGAGCAGCAGGATCCCTGTCAAAGCCAATAGGATCCCAACCCAGGGCAAAAAAAGTCGCAGTCTTTGGGATAAGCGTCTCATATGGTTCAACATGAATGCCCTGCTTGCCCAAGTGTATAGAAGAAAACTCTAAACAATTGAATAGATACCTCGACGAGCCAAACGTATTGGCACCCATTCTTGAATGTCAAGTGTGGTAGCGCAAAAAAAATGAAGAAATATTGCTATAAAGCGTCTAGCCCTCCAATAACCCGCTGTCGCTTTATCCTTCATAAGGGCAAGGTGTTGAGGGTGAAGATTGCTACAGCTCATTAGCGAACAAGCTCTAGGCGACTACAGACGGATTAGAGCCTTGGGATCCGTTTTGTGTAACACTCATGACGAGAAGCCCCTGTAGTGAGTTTGGGTATGCGGATCGCGCTGTTCACAGAAACTTTTTTGCCCAAGGTGGATGGCATTGTGACCCGCCTCTGCCACACCCTGAATCATCTCGGCAGTGGTGAACACAATGATGTGCTGGTAGTGGCTCCCAAGGGTGCACCGCGCCGCTTTGCCCGTGCCCGAGTTTACGGGATCCCTGGGATGCCCCTGCCGATGTATCCCGAGTTGACGATGGCAGCCCCTGGCCCCGCCATTGGCAAGCTATTGCGCCGCTTTCGGCCCGATCTGATCCATGTGGTCAACCCCGCCGTCTTGGGATTGGGGGGACTCTACTATAGCCAGACCATGCGGATCCCCTTGGTGGCCTCCTATCACACCCATCTGCCCAAATATCTGCACCACTACGGTCTTGGGTTCTTGGAAGGCGCTCTGTGGAATCTGCTCAAGACAGGTCACAATATGGCCCGCCTCAACCTCTGTACCTCCACGGCGATGGTGCAGGAACTAGAGGAGCATGGCATTGAGCGGGTGCGGCTGTGGCAGCGGGGGGTGGATACCGAACTGTTTCATCCCGGCTTGACCTCGGTTGAGATGCGGGATCGGCTGTCGGCGGGCCAACCGGAGCGGCCTTTGCTGCTCTATGTGGGACGGCTCTCCCCCGAAAAAGAGATCGGTCGCATCCGGGTGCTGTTGGAGCGGATCCCAGGATCTCGGCTGGCGATTGTGGGGGATGGCCCCGCCCGGTCGGACTTGGAGTCTCATTTTGCCGGTCATGATGTAGTGTTTACGGGCTACATGCAGGGGAAGATGCTGGCCTCTGCCTTTGCCTCCGCCGATCTGTTTGTGTTTCCCTCTCGGACTGAAACCTTGGGCTTGGTCTTGCTAGAGGCGATGGCGGCAGGATGCCCGGTGGTGGCTCCGGCCTCAGGTGGCATCACCGATGTGGTGGACAGTGGCCGCAATGGCTTCTTGTTTGAACCCAATTCGGATGATGATTTTGTCCGGGCTGCCCAGCAGCTTTTGGTCAGTGGAGCTGAGCGGGAGATCTTCCGCAACAATGCCCGCCAAGAGGCAGAACGGTGGGGCTGGGCTGCGGCAACCCAACAACTGGAGAGCTATTACCAAGATGTTTTGAGCCAAGCCCGCTAGTTGGATCCCTAGCGGGCCTTTTCAAGAGATGGAACGGGATCCTCGCGAGGATCTGGCTCTGGAGTAGGTTCCGGTGTAGGAGTAGGGCAAGGTCTTGGGGGGAGGCGATCGCAGATGCCGCACTCATCACTTACCACTCGTGGACGTTCCTCACAGTCTGAGGGTGGGGGAGGTGGCGGAGGGGAAACATTTGCAGAGCTGCTAACACGGAGCACGGCGGTTGTGTCAGCAGGCTGAAAGACATTGGTAGACAGATTCAGGTCAAAGACTGCTTGCCGTCCCAATCTGGAAAGATTTGTAGAAAAATTACTCAACAGCGGGATCCCTGACAGTCACTGGCACACCCGATTTGGCCGCAGCTACATAGCCCAATTCGGGATCCCGCCAAGCAATCCAGTAGTTTTCGGGTTGAATTGGGGAGGTTTCGGAGGCGATGAATACCGGGGATCCGAGCGGAATGAACTGGGATCCTGAGGCATCTGAAGAGCGAGATAAAGCACTAGGATCCATCTGAGGCTGGATCCCAACTGGGCTGGAGCCACCACAGCCAATGCACAGCAAAAGCAGGGATCTAAAGACCAGAAGATACTGAATGGTTTTGGTGATGGTTTTCATCTTTGTCTCTTTTGCTGTGCTTACGGTTGCGGATGATCAGGATCCTGGGGATACTTCAATATGCTCAAATAGCTTAACTAAGAAGGAGAATCTACAACCGCGAATCAAGTCTATTTTGGGATTCAAATGCGATATATAAACTTTGTGGCTATAAAGGTAAAGATTTTGCCTCAAGTATAAGCGACTCAATCTTTTGTTTTGCTTGAGGCCATTGACCTGATATTTTTGCATTTATTGCAATTGTAATTACTATACAGCCACGAGCAAGTAGAAAAAGATGGCGATTGTTTGTGGATTCAATTCGCTCCAGAGCTTTATTAAGAAAACTTTTGATTTCTTCTGAGTCAATGGTCACAGTATCGCTCTCAATAGATGAGATGCCAGACTTTAGCTCTAGAGCCATTTCAAGAGATTTGATCTCATCAACATAGAGCCTTGCAACTCTAAGGCTTGGAAACCATATTTCCTGATTTCCTGATTCAAACAAAACGCTCACTTCTTCCCACCTCATATAATATTAAGGAGTATCGTTACGTTGGGGTTCTCTATCCGTAGTCTGGCTACCTCTGCTTCTACAGCAACCTTGAATACTGGGTCTGTTACAGGCTTAAGAAAATCAAAGCCAATAGTAGCATCTTCATAGCAAGGCAGATATTGCCTAGCTTCTAAATACCTCCCAAACTTTCTTCTGATATTTTTGTCAACCCAATCATTGATATCTAAAGCTGATTGAGCTGTTTTTCCTCCCAAAGAATATTACCTTCAAACCGGTCAATATCTGTGATGGTGCGTCCTGAATCACTTGGATCAAACACTTGATATTCCCTCTCGCCTTCTAAAGGCCCATTTTCTCCACAAGTGGGTGGGGGACTTGGCGGCGGAGTACATTGTCCACCGTTACCACCGGGATCCGTTTGTGGCTCACAATCCCCCGTAATCACACAGATAACCTGCTCAATCTCTTCTGGCGTGAGAGAGGATCCGGGGGTAGGAGACGGCGAAGGCAAAGTCGGTGAAGGATTGGTAGGCTCAATCAGACTACGGCTAGGATCCAAAGCATTGAATATCCCCTGCAAAAGGAGAAGAAGCTCCGAAAAAGGCAATTGGGGTCGGTCGGGATTCCGGATAAGCCGCTCTAATGAGGGTTGATCAGACTCCTGGGCATGAACTATCTGCCCCGACAACGTGACTTGTCCCTCCCCCTCACCTGCCCCAAGAGCTGACCTGGGGATCTTGGCAGTTCCTCTACAGTCACCTGTTGTTGTCTACCTGCCGCCACCCCCCCAATCACAAAGCCGCCCGTGGTCTTGGATCCCAGCACCCTGACCTGGACTCGTGGGTAGAAAACCACCTGCAGCAGACCAGAAATGGAACGGGATCCCCTTACTGATAGCCCCACTCCTGCAACAGCCACACCCCCGAGAACTCCTGGGATCCCAATTGCTTTTGAATGGCCAAGAAATGGAGCCCTTGGGCCTGCTTTTTGCGGGCTTCAAACCCTTCTGCCTCGACACGGGTTTTGTCGTCGTTAAATTGGGCCACCCAATAGCTATCGTTCTGTCCGGCTTCGAGGGCCAATCCCATCCGGG
>JBHJNR010000392.1:0-3658 GCA_050330615.1 Cyanophyceae cyanobacterium | reverse complement strand
TGGGGCCAGTGCTGAGCCGTACCTCCGACTGGTTGCCTATCGTGCGCAATCTGCTGGGTTTTGCCGGTGGTGCAGTGGGAGCCTATCTGCTCCCCTTCCAGACTCGTTTGATCCCCTCTGATAAATCTTCCTCATAACCTGTTACTAGCATTGAAAAAGCAGGTCTGAAAAATGAGATTGGGCAATCCCTCGACCTCTGCATCTCCCACCTCAACGCTGTTTAGAAGATAGTCAAGTCTGATTTGGTATCACGCTTTCCAGTAATCCTTGGCGGGAACCTATCCACTATTGGTCAGTTTAGACAAGGGGCTTAAGCCCCTTGTTGGTGGGTAGTAGGTTTACGCCGCATTAGGTGTTGATCCAGCCCAAAAGTAGACAGAAAGATGGGGCATGAGCTTTCGCTTACACCCCATCCAACTTTAATTATCAATCATTCGAGATCGTCAAGTTTTGCTGGACTAATGAGACCTAGCTCATGGTTGAATGGCTGCGATCCAATGTATCACGGAAGGTGGGATGCACCTTGCCCTGAATCTTGTTCCAGTAGGTACCGACATCGCCCGTTAGGCCCACTTCACCAGCTACCCGGAACAGCATGGACTGCTGCCGGATCTTGAGGGTGCGCTGATGGCCCATCAACAATGTCCGAGCCAAATTACTGACCGGATGAACTGGATCTGTAGCCAAGCCCACTGCGGCAAAAGCAGGTTGAGGGACTTGCTCGGTCTGAGAAGCCACCGACTGAGGAGCTGGATGGATGGCCACACCCCGATAAACCATATCGAGATTGGTTTGCATGATGGGGGCCTTGGTCAGATGACGAAAACGCCAGTCTAGACCGCGATATTTACCACCGACTTTGCCAGGAGAGGCTTCGGTAGTGGTTCCAAAAGAAGGGACGTAGTCAACGCCGCGATAAGTAAGTGTCATGGTTCGCCTCCCGTATCTCCACGGATTGTAATGGATGAGGCGCGTTCCTTCGGGAGATCTCCCTACTTCCGTCTCTCTTCCACTTCGATCCTGACAACTGACGGGCTGAGGCTGGCCAACGGCGAAATCCTGAGCTGCGGTTGAGAGGCTGAGACAAGAGAGATGAACGTTTTCTGTTCTTTCTGTATTCTAAGCTACGGTTTTGAGGTTTGCAAATACCCTTTCCTTGCTTTTTTTCGATCTTTACGAAACGTAGTCAAGGATCCCGGTCTCAGTGTCGAGTGGGCAGGTTAGCTTCCACTTCTGCCACCTGCAATAGGGTCTTGATCAACGAATCGGGGTTGAGGCTGATGGAGTCGATCCCTTGTTCCACCAGGAATTGAGCGAATTCGGGATAGTCGCTGGGGGCCTGTCCACAGATGCCAATCTTGCGTCCGTGCTGTTTGACCGCTTGAATCGCCATCGCCACCATTCGCTTGACCGCCTCATGCCGCTCATCAAAGAGTCGTGAGACCAGAGCAGAATCTCGATCAAGCCCTAGGGTGAGCTGAGTCAGATCATTGGATCCAATCGAGAAGCCATCAAACACCTGGCAAAATTGATCCGCCAAGATCACATTGCTGGGCAGTTCGCACATGACATAGACTTGCAGTCCGTTCTCCCCTTGAGTGAGGCCAAACGCCGCCATTTTCTCGATCACCAGTCGGCCCTCTTCAGGGGTTCGGCAAAACGGAATCATCAAGATCACGTTGTTCAGCCCCATATCATCCCGCACCCGCTTCATGGCCCGACACTCCAGCTCGAAGCCTTTTTCATAACGGGGATCCGTATAGCGAGAGGCACCCCGCCAGCCGATCATGGGGTTTTCTTCGGTGGGTTCAAACCGGGATCCCCCCAGCAGGTTGGCATATTCGTTGCTCTTGAAGTCCGACATCCTCACCACCACGGGCTTGGGATAGAAGGCCGCCGCAATGGTGCCTACCCCCTGAGCCAGCTTGTCCACGAAATACTCCGATTTGTCCTCATAGAGAGCGGTCAAGGCCACGATCTCAGGCTCGTCTGCCGCCACCTCATCAAAATGGATCAGGGCCAAGGGATGAATTTTGATACTGTTGGCGATGATGAACTCCATCCGGGCCAGCCCCACCCCATCGCAGGGCAATGCCGCCAGTCCCAAGGCTTTTTCAGGATTGCCCACATTCATCATGAGCTGGGTCTGAGGCCGGGGCAGATGGTCTAGAGAAATACCATTGTCCTCAAAGGGCAGCAAGCCCGGATAGATGCGGCCTTCTTCTCCTTCAGCGCAGGATACCGTGATGGATTGACCAGAGTGCAACACTTGGGTGGCGGTTTCGCTGCCCACAATGGCCGGGATCCCCAGTTCGCGAGCGATGATGGCGGAGTGGCAGGTGCGACCCCCCTGATCGGTGACGATGGCGCTGGCCTTTTTCATGATCGGCTCCCAGTCGGGATCCGTCTTTTCGGTGATTAGCACCTCCCCCGGTTGAAACTGATCCATCTTGCGGACATCTAAGATCACTCGCGCGATGCCCTGACCAATGGCTTCTCCCACGCTGCGCCCCGTCACGAGCGGTTCTGGCAGACGGGGATCCAAAAATCTATAGCTGTGCATCATCATGCTGGTGCGTTGAGATTGCACCGTCTCGGGCCGAGCCTGGACGATAAACAGCTCTCCGGTCAAGCCATCTTTGGCCCATTCGATATCCATCGGGGTGTCCATGCCCCGCGACTGAGAATAGTGCTCCTCAATCAGACAGGCCCAGCGAGCCAATTCCAGAATGTCCTGATCGGTGAGGGCATAACGTCTCTGATCGGCGGCATCCACCCCCACATTGCGGGTGAGCCGGGATCCGCCCGTGTCGTAGATCATCTTCAGAGCTTTGCTGCCCACCTTCTTATTCAAAATCGGCTGGTGCCCTGTTTTGAGCGTGGGCTTAAACACCAGATACTCATCTGGGTTGACCACCCCCTGCACCACGTTTTCCCCCAGACCATAAGCCGCCGTGATCAGCACCGTCTGCCGAAAGCCGGATTCTGGATCCAGGGTAAACATCACCCCTGAGCAGGCCAGATCGGAGCGCACCATCTTTTGCACCCCCACCGATAGAGCCACATCAAAGTGGTCAAAGCCTTTGGCCACCCGATAGGAGATAGCCCGATCGGTAAACAGCGAGGCAAAACAGCGATGGCAAGCATTCAGCACCGCCGGGATCCCGTTGACGTTGAGATAGGTTTCCTGCTGTCCGGCAAAGCTGGCATCCGGCAGATCCTCGGCTGTCGCGCTGGAGCGTACCGCCACATCGACGGTATTGATGCCCGATGCAGAGCCGCCATAGGCTTGGCACATTTGCTGATAGGCGAGGGTGATCGCCTCCGTCAGCGCCGGTGGAAAGGGGGTGTGGAGGATCAAAGACCGAGCTGCCCGCCCTCGGTGTTGCAGATTATGGACATCCTCAACCTCTAAATCAGCCAAGAGATGACGTAATTGGGGTTCTATATCAGCACTGGCCAAAAAGTAACGATAGGCTGCAGCGGTCACCGCAAAGCCTCCTGGTACCCGGATCCCTTGGGGCACCAATTGTTGTAGCATCTCGCCCAATGAGGCATTTTTGCCCCCTACTTGGGCCAAATCTGATAGTCCCACCTGATCCAACGGCACCACAAACACCCGTGTTTTGTCGGGGGAGGATGATTGGGATATGGCGTG
>JBHJNR010000391.1:0-4348 GCA_050330615.1 Cyanophyceae cyanobacterium | reverse complement strand
GGTCTCAATCCCCAAACGGGTTCCTTGTGGCTGACGGATCAGGCGCACCACCACCTCGCTTTGGCGGTGATGTTCATTGTGGCGGGCCACATGTACCGCACCAACTGGGGCATTGGTCACAGCATCAAAGAAATCTTGGAAGCCCACAAAGGGCCGTTGACAGGTGAAGGTCACAAAGGTCTGTATGAGACTCTGACCACCTCCTGGCACGCTCAATTGGCCATCAACTTGGCCATGACGGGATCCATCAGCATCATCGTGGCGCAGCATATGTACGCCATGAACCCCTATCCCTATATGGGCATTGACTATGCCACTCAGGTGTCGTTGTTCACCCACCACATGTGGTTGGGCGGCTTCTTCATCGTTGGTGGTGCAGCCCACGGGGCCATCTATATGGTGCGTGACTATGATCCCGTCGTGAACCGCAACAACGTGTTAGACCGCGTGTTGCGCCACCGGGATGCCATCATCAGCCATCTCAACTGGGTCTGTTTGTTCTTGGGCTTCCACGCCTTTGGCTTTTATATCCATAACGACACGATGCAGGCTTTGGGCCGTCCGCAAGACATGTTCTCGGACAGCGCCATTCAATTGCAGCCCATCTTTGCCCAGTGGATCCAAGGGATCCATGCGGGTGTCACCTCCGCAACCGCGCCGTTGGCCCAGGCTGGGGTTAGCCCCATCTTTGGCGGTGATGTGATTGCTGTGGGCGGCAAAGTCTCCATGATGCCGATGGTTTTGGGCACGGCGGACTTTATGGTTCACCATATCCATGCCATGACCATTCACATCACGGTGTTGATCCTGCTGAAGGGCGTGCTGTTTGCCCGTTCCTCCCGCTTGATCCCCGACAAAGGCAAATTGGGTTTCCGGTTCCCCTGCGATGGCCCCGGTCGAGGCGGCACCTGCCAGGTTTCTGGCTGGGATCACGTCTTCTTGGGCTTGTTCTGGATGTATAACTGCATCTCCATCGTGATCTTCCACTTCACCTGGAAAATGCAAAGCGACATCTGGGGCACCGTCAATGCCGATGGCTCCATCGACCACCTGACTGGCGGCAACTTTGCCACCAGTGCCCTGAATATCAACGGCTGGCTGAGAGATTATCTGTGGGCGCAAGCCGTCCAGGTGATCAACTCTTATGGCTCGTCGCTGTCGGCCTATGGCTTGATTTTCTTGGGTGCTCACTTCGTTTGGGCGTTTAGCTTGATGTTCTTGTTCAGTGGTCGCGGCTACTGGCAAGAGTTGATCGAGTCCATCGTTTGGGCGCACAACAAGCTCAAATTGGGTCCGGCCATCCAGCCTCGCGCTCTGAGCATCATCCAGGGTCGGGCTGTCGGTGTGGCTCACTACCTGTTAGGCGGGATCGTCACGACGTGGGCGTTCTTCCTGGCTCGATTCGCCACACTCGGTTAGGCAAGGAGGACTAAAAAATCATGACTACAGCAACTCGTTTTCCGCAATTTAGTCAAGACCTTGCCAACGACCCCACTACTCGTCGTTTGTGGTACGGCATTGCCACCGCACACGACTTTGAGACCCATGACGGCATGACGGAGGAGCGGCTTTACCAAAAGCTGTTTGCGACGCACTTTGGCCATCTGGCAATCATCTTTCTGTGGGCCTCGGGCAATGTGTTTCACATCGCTTGGCAAGGCAACTATGAACAATGGGTGGCGAATCCTTCGGGCGTCATCCCCATCGCTCATGCCATCTGGGATCCCCATTTTGGTCAGCCAGCGGTGGATGCGTTTACCCAAGAGGGCGGTTCTGGCCCTGTGAACGCGGCTTTCTCTGGCCTGTACTACTGGTTCGACACCATCGGTCTGCGTACCAACGCTGATTTGTATGCCGGCGCAGTGGGCCTGTTGATGTTGGCGGCCACCTTCCTGTTCGCAGGCTGGTTGCACCTTCAGCCCCGTTTCCGTCCGTCCTTGAGCTGGTTCAAAAATGCCGAGTCTCGGCTGAACCACCACCTGGCGGGTCTGTTTGGGGTTAGCTCTCTGGCTTGGACGGGTCACTTGGTGCACGTCGCCATCCCCGAATCTCGCGGTCAGCATGTGGGTTGGGATAACTTCCTGACCACCTTGCCGCACCCGGCGGGTTTGGCTCCCTTCTTCACCTTGAACTGGGGTGCTTATGCGGCCAATCCTGACACTGCCAACCATGTTTGGGGCACGGCAGAGGGATCCGGTACGGCGATTCTCACCTTCTTAGGTGGTTTTGACCCTAATACTGAGTCCTTGTGGCTGACGGATATGGCGCACCATCATCTGGCCATCGCGGTGATCTTCATCGTGGCGGGTCATATGTACCGCACCAACTGGGGCATTGGCCACAGCATCAAAGAGATTCTGAACGCCCACAATCCCCCTAAAGGCACACCGTTTGGTGGTCTGTTGGGTGAGGGCCACAAAGGTCTCTACGACACCGTCAACAACTCGCTGCACTTTCAGTTGGGCTTGGCGCTGGCATCTTTGGGGGTGATCACCTCCTTGGTAGCTCAGCACATGTACTCCCTGAATCCCTACGTGTTCATGTCTCAGGATCCAACGACTGAGGCGGCTCTCTACACCCATCACCAGTACATTGCTGGATTCTTGATGGTGGGGGCATTTGCCCACGGGGCCATCTTCTTCGTACGGGACTATGATCCTGAAGCCAACAAAGGCAACGTGCTGGCTCGGGTGCTCGATCACAAAGAAGCGATCATCTCTCACCTGAGCTGGGTATCGCTGTTCTTGGGCTTCCACACCTTGGGCCTCTATGTCCACAACGATGTGGTGGTGGCGTTTGGAACTCCCGAAAAGCAAATCCTGATTGAGCCTGTCTTTGCCCAGTTCATTCAAGCCTCCCACGGCAAGATGATCTATGGCATGGATGTTTTGTTGTCCAACCCAGATAGCTTGGCGTCGACCGCATGGCCCAACTTTGGCAATGTGTGGTTGCCTGGCTGGTTGGATGCCATCAACAATTTGCAAGGATCCACATTCTTGCCAATTGGCCCTGGCGACTTCTTGGTACACCACGCGATTGCGTTGGGCTTGCATACCACCGCTTTGATCTTGATCAAGGGCGCGTTGGATGCTCGCGGTTCCAAGCTGATGCCTGACAAAAAGGACTTTGGCTACAGCTTCCCGTGCGATGGCCCTGGTCGCGGCGGCACCTGCGACATCTCTGCGTGGGATTCGTTCTACCTGGCGATGTTCTGGATGCTGAACACCATTGGCTGGGTCACCTTCTACTGGCACTGGAAACAGTTGGGTGTCTGGAATGGCAACACGGCTTCGTTCAACGAAAACTCCACCTATCTGATGGGTTGGCTGCGGGATTACCTGTGGACTAACTCCGCTCAGTTGATCAACGGCTACAACCCCTACGGCATGAATAACCTGTCGGTCTGGGCTTGGATGTTCTTGTTTGGTCACTTGGTGTGGGCGACTGGATTCATGTTCCTGATCTCCTGGCGTGGTTACTGGCAAGAGCTGATCGAAACCTTGGTGTGGGCTCACGAGCGTACTCCCTTGGCTCGGTTGGTTAAGTGGCGCGATAAGCCGGTGGCTATGTCCATCGTGCAGGGTCGATTGGTGGGTCTGGCTCACTTCACAGTGGGGTACATTCTCACGTACGCTGCCTTCTTGATCGCCTCGACGGCTTCACAGTTTACGTATCTCTAGCAGTCTTGACTTAAGGCTCTAACTCAAACGGGATCCCTTGGCTTGGCTAGGGGATCCTTTTTTGGGAAACTACTGGGGTGCCATGCTTAAGGCCGGGAGCTACAAGGCTTTGAATGATGACCCTAGCAGCACAATGGGATCCCTATATCAAGCGATATACTTTGGAGGAGTTTCATCGGCTGATTGAGTCTGGGCAGATCGAAGAGTCTAATCAATTGGAATTGATCGACGGGATCCTGGTTCAGAAAATGACAAAAGGGAAAAAGCACGCGGCCTACTGTAGTCGCTTGTATCGACTTTTGGTCGGTGTGGTGCAAGATCAAGCGATTGTGCGAACGCAGGATCCGATTCAACTGCCCCCTAATCATGAGCCGGAGCCAGATTTTGCCATTGTCCAATTTCAGCCCGAGGAGTACCGCTCTGGATATCCTCAAGGGCGTTATCAACGTTGATCGGGATACTGAGATTCAGGGGCTGGAGCGGAAGGAGTCTCGGGTGGGGATCCCTCCGGTGGATTGGCGGGTTCTGCGGGCACCGGCACCAGGTCTTTTGACTACTCCCCGCGCTAAAGCGCCGGGGATTCCCCGGAGGGATTACAGCACTTCTGAGCTAGGATCGACGCACCAGGAAGATCCCAAATTCTCAGACGCCTAGGCGAAGTCAAAACG
>JBHJNR010000390.1:0-3086 GCA_050330615.1 Cyanophyceae cyanobacterium | reverse complement strand
TGAAGATGGACTTTGCTGATCACCGGGGATCCCGGTTGGGAGCGCCACCAGTCCTCCAGCGTGATCATCAGCGCCTTGGTCATATCAACTTCGTGCATCAGCGCCCCCGCCAGTCTGCGATCAACTCTGGCTGGGCAAAATCATGGACAAAATCGGGCTTCTGGCCCCGCCGAGGCAGCTGTCCTGACCGCACCATGTGGGCCAGGGTATCGCAAATCACTCGGGTGGCCATCAGGGAAGTAATATCGCTGATGTCGTAAGGGGGCGACACCTCCACAATCTCCAGACCGCAGACCTTCACATTCGGGATGATCCGGGCCAACAAGCCCAACGCCTCACGGGGCAGCAGACCGCCCGGCTCCGGCCACCCTGTACCGGGCACAAAGCCCGCATCAATGCAGTCGATGTCAAAGCTGATGTAGACACAATCGGTGCCAGCAGTGGCTTTTTCGATGGCAAAGGCGGCGGCAGCATCCAGGCCCATCTCGGTGATATCGGTGACAGTGAGGATGTTAGTGGCCCGCTCCCGACAGACCTTCACCCCCTGACGCGGCACCTGCCAGCCGCCGATGCCCAACTGTACCAAGTTCTCAGCTGGGGCGTTTTTGATGTTGGTGGCGTGAAACCAAGGGCAGGTGTGCATCCGTTCATCCAAGTCGGTCTCCTGGGTATCCACATGGCGGTCAAAGTGGATAATGCCGACTTTCTTGTCGCCTAAATGCCGACAGACTCCCCGCACTGTTGGGTAGCCGATGGAGTGATCACCCCCAAGAATGATGGGGAACGCGCCGCTGGCAAAAACGTGGGCCACCCCTTTGGAAATCTGATCGAACGATTTTTCAATGTTGGCCGGGATCGTAAAGACGTCTCCCACATCGGCCATGGTGATGGACTCCCGCAGATCCACCCCTAGCTCGAAGTTGTAGGGGGTATAGAGAGCCGAAATCCGTCGGATCCCTTGGGGGCCAAAGCGGGTGCCGGGGCGGTAGGTGGTGCCGCAATCGTGGGGTACCCCTAGAATGGCCACATCATACTTGCCCACCTGATGGACATCTTCCACATAGGGGGCTTTGAGGAAGGTATTGATGCCAGCAAAGTGGGGCAGTTCCCCCCGTGAGAAGGTGGGGATGGTCCGGTCAACGATGCTTTCCGCCCCTTCTAGGCCAGTGCGGAGGCCATGTTCCACCTCCCGTTGCCAGCCGGTTTCAGGCAGCTTGGCTTCAGCTTCAAGGCCATATTGAGCTTCGCTGTATTGAGCCTCGTTCGACAACGAATCAGCAGATGTTTCAGACATAGGGATCCCTGGTAAGACATTACGTGATACGTCAAAATGTCCTCCCGGGCTTTTATCCCGCCGTGTCACCAGGTCTCCCTGGCTGCCTCTCTTGGACCAGTATTCAGCGTTGAACTTTGAATCCCGCAAGTGAGGACTAGCAGCTCAGGCCCGGAACCCTAGAGGCCACCCTTTACAAAGAGCAGTCAAGGGGTAGGGTAATGGAGAATTTTCGGGAAGACGGTATCACATGCAACAGTTTACCGAGATGGACTGCTCCCGCCAACCCGAGCTACTCTGAGTCGGGATCCCCTGCATCCCCATCTCAATATCATTCTGATTACCTCAAACCGTCCGGATTGCTGAACCTATGCCTTTCGTCCCTCTTCACCTCCACAGCGAATACAGCCTTTTGGATGGGGCTAGCCAACTGCCCAAACTGATCGCTCAGGTGGTGGAAATGGGGCTACCGGGGTTGGCCCTGACGGATCACGGGGTGATGTATGGATCCCTGGAGCTGATCAAGCTCTGCAAAGAGAACGGCATCAAGCCCATCGTCGGCAACGAGATGTATGTGATCAACGGGGCGCTGGGGGACACCCAAAAACGCCATCCCAAATATCACCAAATCGTTCTGGCCAAGAATACCCAGGGCTACAAGAATCTGGTCAAGCTCACCACCCTGTCTCACCTCCAAGGCTTTCAGGGAAAAGGTATTTTTGCCCGCCCTTGCATCAACAAGGAAGCCCTGCTGGAGTACAAACAGGATTTGATCGTCACCTCCGGCTGTTTAGCGGGAGAAGTGCCGCAGGCGATCCTGCAGCGACGGCCTCAAGTGGCGCGGGAGGTGGCAGCTTGGTACCAAGAGCAGTTTGGGGATGATTATTATCTAGAGCTGCAAGATCATGGATCCCGAGAGGATCGGTTCATGAATGTGCAGCTGGTGCAGATCGCCCAAGAACTGGGGATCAAGCTGATCATCACCAATGATAGTCACTTCGTCTCCTGTGGCGATGTGGAGGCCCATGATGCCCTGTTGTGTATCCAAACCGGCAAAAATCTGACGGAAACCAATCGTCTCCGCTATAGCGGTACGGAATACCTCAAAAATCCTGATGAGATGCGGCGGCTCTGTCAGGATCATTTGGAACCAGAAATCATCGATCAGGCCATCGCCAATACGCTAGAGGTGTTGGACAAAATTGGCACTTACGACATCTTTGGGGAGTCTCGGATCCCGGATTACCCCATCCCTGATCACCATACCCACGACAGCTTTTTGACGGATCTGTCTTGGCAGGGGTTGATGGATCGCTGCCAAGTCAGCAGCCTTGAGCAGATCACGCCCGAGTACCAAGAGCGGCTGCGGTTTGAGCTGGATATCATCCAACAAAAAGGCTTTTCCTCCTACTTTTTGGTGGTTTGGGACTACATTCGCCATGCCCGTGAACAAGGGATCCCGGTGGGGCCGGGGCGGGGTTCAGCAGCGGGATCCCTGGTGGCCTATGCCCTCAAGATCACCAACATCGATCCGGTGCACTATGGGCTGTTGTTCGAGCGCTTTCTCAATCCCGAACGCAAGTCGATGCCTGATATCGACTCTGATTTTTGTATCGAACGACGGGGGGAACTGATCGACTATGTGACGCAAAAATATGGCCCCGAAAAAGTTGCTCAGATCATCACCTTCAACCGCATGACCTCCAAGGCCATCCTCAAAGATGTCGGTCGTGTTTTGGAGATCCCCTATGCTGAAGCCGACAAAATGGCCAAGCTGATCCCGGTATCACGGGGCAAACCGGCCAAGCTGAAG
>JBHJNR010000389.1:0-6335 GCA_050330615.1 Cyanophyceae cyanobacterium | reverse complement strand
ATCAAAGCTTCCTGCTGAGGAGCTGTGGGGAGCCACATCCTATTGGGTACCCATCAAGACGGTTAAACCTAGACACTATTAAACCTAGACACTATCAGACGAGCCTCTCTCGACTCGGCTGTCCTTTGTAGCCCTGAAAGCATCATTGGATTTTAACTGAGAGGATCCGAAACGTCCTGCTTGGGCTATTCTTAATCCAAACCATCAAGTTGTAAATTTTTGCTCAATATTGGGCATGATTGAGAGTAACGTAGTAGCCGTAATTCTACGGAAACACTGATTGAAAATCGTAATCCTAACCCAAAGCTGGGGCTGGAGAGTTTTCATGAGTGAAGATCAGGCAAAATGCAGGTAGGTACTACGACCTCATGGTGGGTTCGTCTTTGATTTCCTCTCCTTTCACCTGAGTTGCTGCATTGTTATGGGCAAAGTTATCGGCATCGATCTAGGCACCACCAACAGCTGTGTGGCACTGCTAGAGGGGGGACAACCTCTCGTGATCACCAGCACAGAAGGGGGGCGAACCACCCCCAGTATTGTGGGCTTTGCCAAAAACAATGCCCGCCTTGTGGGACAGTTGGCCAAACGGCAGGCGGTCACCAATGCCGAAAATACAGTGTTCAGTATCAAGCGATTTGTGGGTCGCACCTTTGCCGAAACCGCGCCAGAGCGGAAGCGGGTGCCCTACAAAGTTGTGCCTGGAAAAGACAACACCGTTGAGGTGGCGATCGGAGATCGTTCCTACACGCCGCAAGAGGTCTCTTCGATGATCCTGCAAAAGCTGAAGGCCGATGCTGAAGCTTACCTGGGGGAGACTGTGACCCAGGCGGTGATCACGGTGCCAGCCTATTTTAGTGACTCGCAACGTCAGGCCACCAAGGATGCAGGCACCATCGCTGGACTCGATGTCTTACGGATCATTAATGAGCCCACCGCAGCCGCTTTGGCCTATGGTCTTGACAAACAAGATGAAGATGTTCGAATCTTGATCTTTGACTTGGGGGGAGGCACCTTCGATGTGTCCGTTTTGGAGTTAGGTAACGGTGTTTTTGAAGTGAAGGCCACCGCTGGTAATAACCATCTGGGCGGGGATGACTTCGATGAAAAGATCGTGGATTGGCTGGTAGAGTGCTTTGCTGATAGCGAAGGAATTGACCTCTCCCAAGACCGGATGGCTTTGCAGCGGATGCGGGAAGCTGCTGAAAAAGCCAAGATTGAGTTGTCTAGCACCCAATCGACATCAATTAACTTGCCCTTCATCACCGCTGATGATAGTGGCCCCAAACACCTGGAAGTGGAGATGACGCGGTCTCAGTTTGAGACACTAGTGCGACCGTTGGTTGAAGCCACTCTGGAGCCAACCCAGCAAGCCATTGAAGATGCTGGCATTAATGTAGATGAGATTGATCGGGTCATCTTGGTGGGGGGATCCAGCCGCATCCCCGCCATTCAGGAAAAGATTCGGGCCATGTTCAAAGATAAAGCCTTAGATCGTTCCGTCAATCCTGATGAGGCAGTGGCCTTGGGTGCTGCTATTCAAGCCGGTATGGTGGGTGGCGAAGTCACGGATCTGCTTTTACTAGATGTGACTCCCCTTTCCATTGGGGTGGAAACCTTGGGAGGGGTGTTTACCCGCATCATTGACCGCAACACCACGATTCCCACGAGTAAGTCGCAGGTTTTTTCCACCGCAGCTGATAGCCAGAGCGTTGTGGAGATCCATGTGCTACAAGGGGAACGGGCTTTAGCTAAGGACAATAAATCACTCGGCAAGTTTCAGCTCACCGGGATTCCCCCTGCTCCGCGCGGGGTGCCTCAGATTGAGGTGTCCTTTGATATCGACTCCAATGGCATCCTCAATGTATCGGCCTCAGACAAGGGAACAGGGCTGGAACAGAGCATCAAGATCACCCAAAATGGTGGTCTGAATTCAACTGAAATTGAGCGGATGAAGGTAGAAGCCAGTGCCTACGCCGATCAAGATCGCCAACGCCAACAGATCATTGATGCTCGTAACCAATCCGACAGTATTCTCTATAGCTACCAAAAAACAGTGGATGAGCATGGCAGCCGACTCAGTAACGATCAGCGACAACGGGGGGCAGAGATGGCCCAAATCTTGAGGGGGATTCTGGCAGATGATAACGTAGGGTTAAGCGATCTTCGAGCTGCGATGGAAAGGCTTCGCTCTTTCTTGTTGGAAATTGGGGGCGAGATCTATGGTGCCCGGTAAGGTGTCGTAGTCAGCCTGCCGCCTAGCGGTCTGGGAGATGCCCTAACCTTGCATTACTTGACTGGTTATCAGCTGATCATGCCACCTTTGCCAGCCTGAGCCCTTGCCAGCCTGAGCCCTTGCTAGTTTGAGGTAGACTCGCATTTTCCGCATTATTGCTTATGATTACGAAAGACTATGTCAGGGTTTACGAGAAAACTGCTTTCTCTCACCCTGCGAAATAGCCTCTTTACTGACTTTATTGTGTTGATTGGACATCGGATCACCCCATGGCGCGCGACTACTACGAGATTTTGGGTATTAGCCGTGATACCTCCAAAGAGGAGATCAAGCGTGCTTATCGCAGACTAGCCCGCAAGTACCACCCAGATGTCAACAAGGATCCTGGAGCTGAGGATACTTTCAAAGAAATTAACCGGGCCTATGAGGTACTCTCGGATTCAGAAGCCAAGAGCCGTTATGACCGCTTTGGGGAAGCGGGCCTAGGGGGCGCTGCCGGTGGGGGTGGCTACCAAGACATGAGTGGCGCGGGTGGCTTTGCAGACATCTTCGAGAGCTTCTTCACCAACTTTGGGGGTGGCCCGGCAGGGTATGGCGGCGGCGGTCGCACCCGTCAGGGGCCAGTGCGGGGGGATGACCTCCGCTTCGATCTACGACTGGACTTCCTAGAGGCGATTTTTGGGGGTGAGAAGCAGATCAACATCAGCCATCTGGAGCTTTGCACAGTTTGTGACGGCTCAGGGGCTAAGCCAGGTACCGATGTCAAAACCTGCCCCACCTGTGGCGGCGTGGGTCAAGTGCGGCGCGCCACCCGCACACCCTTTGGCAATTTCACCCAAGTCTCGGTCTGCCCCACTTGCAATGGAGAGGGCAAAGTTGTCGAAGATGCTTGCAACAACTGTGGTGGCGACGGCGTGATCCAAACCACCAAAAAACTGCGAATCACAGTGCCTGCTGGGGTGGACAGTGGCACTCGGCTGCGGGTTTCTGGCGAAGGGGATGTGGGGCGGCGGGCTGGCCCCCCCGGAGATCTCTATGTTTATCTCTTTGTCAAACCGCATAAGGATTTTCAGCGAGATGGGCAGGATGTCCTGTCGGAAGTGAAGATTAGCTACTTGCAGGCCATCCTGGGATCCCGAATTAAAGTGGCGACGTTGGATTCTGAAGCAGGCTTGGAGAAAGAGTCTGAAATCGAAGTTCCACCGGGATCCCAGCCTGGTACGGTGCTCATTCTAGAAGACAAAGGCGTGCCCAAAATTGGCAACTCAGTTGCCCGTGGCGATCACCGACTGACCTTGGTGGTGGAGATTCCCACCCGAGTCAATGCCGACGAGCGAGCTTTACTAGAGCGGTTGGCCGAGCTGCATGGCGAAAAGATTGGTGGAGGTGGGCGGGAATGGTTGAAGGGGCTGTTTGGCTTTGCCCATCGTAAGGAGGAGTAGCCGTGGGCCTCACAACAGCGCCGAAAGGGCAACCGATGGACTTACGAGGCGTGCCTTGTCCCCTCAATTACGTTCGTACCAAGCTGAAATTAGAGCGGTTGGAACCAGGCTCCCAATTGGAAGTGTGGCTGGATGCTGGTGAGCCGGTGGAACGGGTTCCGGATAGCCTCAAATTGGCAGGGCATCTGATTTTGGCATTGGATCCGCAGCCGGAGGGGCATGTGCTGCTGCGGGTGGAACGGGGTAGTGTGGACGAGGATAGCCGGCTTTGAGCGGCCCCGCCTGGCTTCATAGCTTGCCTCTGGCGGATCGATTGCTTGCTGCTCCTGGGGCTTTGCAGTGTCGGGATCCCTCTTTTTACTTGGGAGTGGTGCGGGCCACTCAGGCCAATTTTTACCGGGTGCGGCTGATCCAACCGGATAGCTCTATTGCCGCCCCTGAGGGATCCCCGCCTGACTATCTCTGTACCCGGCGGGCTCTACTCAAGAAGCTAGGCCAGACGGTGATGGTAGGAGATGTAGTGGAGATAAGTCTGCCACTGGGATCCCTGGATGCAGCTGACATCCGTGGGGTGGTTGAGGTGGTACGACCTCGACTGCGGACATTGCCCCGGCCTGCTATCGCCAATGCTGAACAGGCTTTAATCGTCATGGCCTTATCGGAACCTGAACCGGATCCCTGGGGCATGAGTCGGTTTTTGGTGCAGGCGGAGGCCAGTGGTCTGCAAGTCCGTCTTTGCTTTAACAAGGTGGATACAGTTGCCCCCGAGATTCAAGCAGAGTGGGCCACACGAGTGCGGGGCTGGGGCTATGAGCCACTCTTGGTCAGCGCCAAAACTGGAGAAGGACTAGAATCTCTCCAGAAACTCTGTGCCGGCCAGATCTCAGTGTTAACCGGGTTTTCTGGGGTGGGCAAATCCAGTTTGCTCAATACCTTACGTCCTGACTTGGACTTGGCCACACAGGCGGTCTCGGGACGACTCCAACATGGCCGACACACCACCCGCCATGTAGAACTCTTTCCCACTGGCTCGGGGTGGATAGCTGATTCACCAGGATTCAATCGACCTGACTTAGGATTATGCACGGCAACAAGCTTGATCAGTACTTTTCCTGAAGTCCGCTCTAGAGTTGGATCCTGTCAATTTCGAGATTGCCTCCACCAAGAGGAACCGGGCTGTAGAATCCGGGATCCCCACTGGGATCGTTACGATCTTTATCTGGCTTTTTTGGCTGAGGTGTTGGAACGGGAGCAGAGCAAGCGGGACTCCAGCGAGGAACAGCTGTCGGGTGCCACTTTAGCCTCATCGTCTGCCAAACCCAAGACCCATCGTGCTCAAAAGCAAGAAAACTCAAGATCATCTCAGACATCAGATCTCCAGCAGTTGGATCCCCGCTATCGTCGGATCTCTCGCCGGCAGCATAAGCAGCAGATCGATCCACTCCACTGGCAGGAAATCGCTGAAGGATCCCTGGAGGATCTATAAGTTTTGAGGCTACAAGTATCCCTTTTCCTAACCCAACGAAAAGACCTGATCTAAGCTCAATTCAGCCCCAAGAGTCCCAGGGATCATGATCTGACTCTTACTTGTCAAAAGGTCTCTCTGCCCATACAGTCCTGAATCTGGGGGCTGGCTGTAAACTTCGAGGCAATTCTCTTGCAAGTTAAAGATCCAGTAATGTTGGATCCCAGCTTTGGCATAGAGTTCGAGTTTCACTCCTTGGTCATAAGCGAGTGAAGCATCCGCTACTTCGATGACCAGATAGATATCTTTCGGTTGAGAGTATGTCCTACTTCGACCAGCAGAATCGCTTGCCCGCTTTCAAGGAGGTGTGGCCAGAGTACAAGGAGCTGGGATCCCATGCCTTGCAAGCAACACAGCATTCTCGCCGCTCGAAGAAGACACAAAAGCGGGTAGCCAAGCTGCACCACAAAGTAGCTCAGAAGCGGCAGGATTGGGTACACCAGCAAGCAGCACAGATCGTTGGCCGTCATAGCCTGGTTGCGACCGAAAAGCTGGAAACCCAAAAGATGACCCGCAAAGCCAAGGTCGGTAGTACGCGCAAGCGACAGAAGACAGGACTCATCCGCTCCATCTTGGATGTGGGTTGGGGGATGCTTCGTTCTGCGATTGCCACCAAACTGGCTGAGGCTGGGGGAGTGTTGGTGGAGGTGTCAACTCAGAAGGTCAAACCCTCTCAGACCTATCCCCAGTACGGCCATCAAGAAAAGAAATCACTGGCAGAGAGAACCCACCTCTGTCGACAGTGCAGCTACACCTGTGACAGGGTTGTGGCAGCAGCACAAGTGATGGTGGGTTGGGCGTTGGGAACCAGCGTCCTAGACGGTGAGGGGCAAGCTCTACCGGTGGCGACCAAGGTGCGTCAGCATTGCGGATCCCTCAGGCAACTTGGCTCAATGAAGCGTCAGAAACTACCTGCTCTCTAGCAGGTAATAGTTCATCGTTTTTCTCCGAGAGACCCCAATCAGGAACGACCTGTGGTCTACAGCGCAGCGGCGTGGGGAGGGATAGGAAACTTGGCGACGGGGTACCGCTGCGCGGAAGCAAGCAACTATGCCCCTGAGCCAAGCCATATCAATAGTTTTACTTTAGCCGCGCTATAATGTAAAGCATGACTGGACGCGCCTACCCTTACCGC
>JBHJNR010000388.1:0-14841 GCA_050330615.1 Cyanophyceae cyanobacterium | reverse complement strand
CTGTGTGGTACATCAGTACCTCGAACAGACCCTCAGCACCCTGGCTTACTAGTCTCTCCACCGATTAGACAGCCCACTGACAGCCTTCGGCTGACATTGTCTTGCCAGCAGTTTTTGTCATATTTCTGCCAGCCATAGGGATCCTTTCCTCTGCAAGCTCTATCTGGGATCCCTAGGCCCGTTTTTGTCAGCTCAACCCTATTCCAACCCTGTCTATTCCAACAGTGCCAAGTTGTCGCGGTGAATGATGGTATCGACCCCGCGATAGCCGACGGTGGCAGCAATGTCAGTGGTTCGTTTGCCCCGCAACTGTTGGATCTCGTCTGAGCCATAGTTGACCAATCCCCGCCCCACTTCCCGTCCTCCGGGATCCATCAGGCTGACCGCCGCCCCCTCCTCAAAGGAGCCCGTCACCGTCACGATGCCCGCCGGTAAGAGCGACCGCCCCTGCTCACACACCGCCCGCACTGCACCAGCATCCAAGCCCAGGGATCCCTCGGGTAGCAGGCCGTAGGCAATCCACCGCTTGCGGGCGCGGGCTGGCTCCGGGTCAGGGTCAAAGCGGGTACCCACCGACTCGCCGGCCAAGATGGCTGCGATTTTGTCGGGATGCCGACTGCTGGTGATCACGGTGGTCACGCCCGCAGAGGTGGCGATCTGAGCTGCGGTTAATTTGGTGGCCATGCCGCCGGTGCCCCAGCCACTTTTGCCCTGGGATCCCGCCTGTACCAACAAGGGCATCCCCCGTGTGACCCGCTCAATCGGCTTGGCCAAGGGATCCTGGTTGGGATCTGCCGAATAGAGCCGATCCACATCCGTTAGCAAAATCAGCCAAGCCGCTTCCACCATGCTGGCCACCAGAGCCGAGAGAGAATCATTATCTCCAAATCGCAATTCCTCAGTGGCAACCGTGTCATTCTCATTGACGATCGGGATCACTCCCATCTGAAGCAACTGCTCAAAGGTATGGCGGGCATTGAGATAGCGGCCCCGATCCACCAAATCTGCCCGCGTCAACAACACCTGCGCAATCGGCTGATCCAAAGATGAGAACAGATCGTCATAGATCCGCATCAGTCGCCCTTGGCCCACCGCCGCCACCGCTTGTTTCTCGGCAATGGTGGCCGGACGCTGTTTGAGCCCCAATCGAGCACAGCCCACGCCGACAGCCCCTGAGGATACCAAGATCACGGGCCGTCCCTGCCGCCGTAGCCGCACAATCTCTTCCACCAGGGCAGCCATGATTGACAGTCGCAACCCTCCTCCCACCGGCCCATTGGGATCCGTCAGGCTGGAGGTGCCAATCTTGAGCACAATGGCGGTGCGCGGTGACGGCTGAGAATGGCTCTGCTCCACAACAAGGATCCCTTACGACATTCCCTCACTGTAGAAGAAAGGGATCCCTGCTGGAGAACCCGGCTGAAGAGGAGGGGGGATGGCTATGAGAAGATAAAGGGCGAGGGCTGAATTATTCGAACAAGGATCAGTATCATCGTGGTTTATGGACTTGGGCTCCTAGGGTTGGGAACGGTGGGAACCGGGGTCGCGCAGATCCTTCGTCACAGCGATCATCCTCTTTTACAGGCTGTGGCGATCCGGCGGGTGGGGGTACGCTCACTGGACAAACCGCGAGATGTGGACTTAGCTCCCGAGCTGTTCACCACCGATCTGTCCAGCATTGTCACGGATCCCACGGTGGCAATTGTCATAGAGCTGATGGGGGGGCTAGAACCAGCCCGGTCGTTGATCTTGTCCGCCATCGCCCACCAGAAACACGTCATTACCGCCAACAAAGCTGTCATTGCCAAGTATGGGGCTGAGATCTTTGCAGCAGCCCAAGCCGCTGGGGTTTATGTCTTGCTGGAGGCTGCTGTCGGGGGCGGGATCCCGGTTTTGATGCCGCTGCGTCAGTCCCTGGCAGCCAATCGCCTTAATGGCCTTTTGGGGATCATCAACGGCACCACCAATTTCATTCTCAGCCAGATGACCTTCAACAGCATGAGCTTTGAGGCAGCTTTGGCCCTAGCTCAAGACAAAGGCTATGCCGAAGCCGATCCCACCGCCGATGTGGATGGCCTGGATGCCGCCGATAAGTTGGCCATCTTGGCGGAGATTGCCTTTAACCTGCAAGTGGAGCGTGACCAGATTCCCTGCCAAGGGATCCGATCCATCACGGCTGCCGACATTCGCTATGCTGCCGAGTGGGGCTATGTGATCAAGCTGTTGGCCATTGCCCATCGCCATAGCGATCAGGTGTTGGATCTGCGGGTGCAGCCCACCTTAGTGCCTCGGGCTCATCCCCTGGCCAGCATCCACCAAGAAGCCAATGCCGTTTTGGTGCAAGGGGATCCCTTGGGGCAGGTCATGCTCTCAGGGCCGGGGGCGGGCAGAGGGCCTACCGCCAGTGCGGTGATGGGGGATCTGCTGACACTGGTGGCCCAATTGGAGACGGGATCCCAGTCTTCAGGGCTCAACCCGCTCTTGAGTGCCGCCCCGACTCTGACGGCACAATTGGCCTCCACCGATGACCTCTGTTCTGAGTTTTATGTGCGGGTGATTGGCCTCGATCAGACGGGGGTGATTGGGGTGATTGGCACCTGTTTCGGCTCCTGTGGGGTCAGCTTGGAGGGCATTACCCAAAAAGCCTGCCATGGGGAACAGGCGGAGATCGTCATCCTCACCCATACTGTCAAAGAGAAAAATCTCCACGCCGCCATTGCTCAGTTGCAGGTGATGCCCGGTATCGTGGGGATCCCAAGCGTGCTGCGGGTGCTGAGCTGAGGGGATGGGGGCTGATGAGGGATCCTACTTTGAGACTCCAGGCATCAGTGATTCAGAGTCTAAATTCAGGGGTTTAAAGCCGATACTATTGAGGAGTCTTGGGCAAAGCCCGCCATCGCAACCGGAGCTACTTTATGGCTGGACTAAAAAGCCCGCCTCCTATTGTCTATATCGTGGCTGTGCTGCTGCTGGCGGGTGGGGGCTGGTACTACTTTCACAATTCGGGCAGCTTCAGCACTTTAACCCGTCAAATTCCAGGCATCGGCTCGGGCCCCACCAGTAATAGTCCTTCTCCTCAGGGGGATCCCAGTACTTCTCCAACCGATCTGCCGACAACCTCTGCTCCTGCCACTAACCAGACGGCTACTACCCCGACCAGTGATCCCTTGGCGGCTCTTGAGACCACGCTGCCCAATCCAGCGGTGATTCGGGTGGATGACAGTGTCACAAAGGTGGGTCTGGCGGGGGGCTTGAACTATCTCAAACGATTTGTAGATGAATCTGCTGCTCTTTGGAGGCTGGGATCCCGGCGCATCCACAGCAACAGCGAGATCGTGACCGCCACCAGCGCTATCTGAGCCAGAGCAGTTTCCCACGTGGGATAAATACCCAGCTTTTTGAAGGTGGGCAAGACATCAACAACATGTAGCGGTATTCTTCCCACCTTCTGAAGATTGTGGATGCCGTTGCCGATGAACTTGAACCCCAGCAAATAGATCAGGATGCTAGTGCCCCGAAAGAACGGTCTTAGGGGAACCCGCAATCCTAATCCCAACATCAACACGGCGATCAACACCAGCAGGGCGGATCCCATGCCCAATCCGCTCCACAAATCGCTGGGGCTGATGGAGGGTGCCATACCCACATAGAGCAGGATGGTTTCGGCCCCTTCTCGATAGACCGACAAAAACGCAATCAGAGCCAAGGGCAGCAAATTGCTCGCCTCTAGGACTGAGGTGGTTTGGTCTTCGAGATAGGTTTTCCACGCTCCGGCAGAGGACTGACGATGCAGCCAGAGGCTGACATAAACCAACAGCCCCGCCGCTACCAAGCCTGTGATTCCCTCCAACAAATCGGGATCCACGTCACCTAGGACGGAGCGGAAAAAGACTCGTAAAGCAACCGCAGTGCCGATTGAGGCCAAGATGCCGCCACCAGCCCCCAGCCAAATCCAGATGCTTTTGTCAGCATGGCCACTGCGGCTTAAAAAGGCCAACAAAGCAGTGATCACCAGCAAGCTCTCCATCCCTTCTCTCAACAGGATGGCCATCGCATCAAGGCGAGTATAAACCCGGTCAGACGAATCTAGAGCAGAGGGATCTACACCTGACGAGGGTGCAGGAGAAGCCGGGATCCCTAGATCACTGACCGAATCCAACCGGGATCCTGATGCCTCTACCGAGGGTGTAACTTCAGTCAAAAGCGGCCCAGTCACGACAGGTTGAGAGGGAAAAGCCTGAAGAGGGCCTTCATTCTTAGGATCCACAGAGCGCTCTAGGCTCTCTACCTCCAGGCTTTCATTTGCTGGGCAGGCCATCGCCGTTGGTTCACAGTCAGCAGTAGGCTGTAACGATCCTGAGAGTTGTGCCCAAGCCGGGATCCCGCTCAACATCAGAGTCAAGACCAGTCCGGTCACCACCGTTTTTAGCCAAGTCAAGCCGTGTTGCCCTCTCATGTGCAGCGTAGGATACAGGTGCCAGTCTCTATCTTGGCGTACCCCAGCAACGCTTGACCACAACGCTTGACTAATGCCAGATGGGGAAAACAGCTATAGCCAGACAGCTCAACCCTCAACCTTTCCAAGCTTGGGGCTGCTTAAAGCGATGGATGTCTTTGATCAGATGTACCCACCCATCCGCCAAGGATTCCACCACCAATCGTCCTTTCTCGGCAGTGGCCACTGTTGCATCTCCCAAAACGCCACTTTGGGTCAGATCCCGCGTCACCCAGGCAAATGGCATCTGGCCCTCCATACTCAGCAAGCTATCGGTGGGCAGTTGTTGCGGATACTCACATACCGCCTTCTCCATCCGCACCTGATCCCCCAGGATGTGCAGCATGATGCTGGTCTCGCCGTCGCCGCCATGAATGCCAAACTCTCTCTCTTTGGCGGTGAATAGCTGGTCTCCGTTATTGGGCACCCGCCAAGCTGCAATCGGAAATAGCAAAAAATCCTCATACTTTTGGTGCAGATCCCGAGCCACAATTTCTAGCACCTGAGGCTGGCCACCGTGAGAATTGATAAACACCAGCTTGCGAAATCCAGCTCGATAGATGCTCTCAGCCACCTCACTCAAGACGCTGATCAGGGTCTGAGCGCTCAAAGCAATGGTGCCGGGAAAATGCCAGTGCTCGTTGGATTTGCCATAGCATTGGGTCGGCAATACATAAGCAGGGATCCCTGGCTCCAGCTTTTCCATCGCCCGCCCGATCACCGCTGTCCCAATAGCGCTATCCACTACTAGGGGCAAATGAGGCCCATGCTGCTCGATGGCGGCCACCGGCTGCACGATCACGGTATTGGCCTTGTCGGGTATGGCCGCAATCTCTGTCCAGGTCAGATAGGGAAAGAAGCGATGGGGGGGAATATACGTGTGCATAGGTCGTCCTATTGAAGGATGGTCAACGATGGGGCAGGGATCCTGAACCTTGAACGCTCCAGATGACCTGCTTGTCTATCCTGACAGTCCCCCTAGGCCGATACCGTTCAAGAGGTCACTATTTCCCAAGTATCCACCCGGCGGAGCGGAGCAGTTTTGAGATCCTGGAGATGACCAGATCCTGTGCAAAAAGCGGCAATTTTGAGCTCTTCGATCACCGCTGCAAACCGATCGATAACGCTTTGCCCACCCTGGTGAGCTGCCACATCCAATCCTGGTGCCGCCATCCCCACCAGATTGGCCCCCAGGCGCAGTGCCTTGGCCACATCCACGCCAGTGCGAATGCCGCCACTGGCAAACAGGGGTAGATCCGGCACTGCCCGCCGCACTTCTATTAGGCTCAGAGCCGTTGGGATCCCCCAGCCCGCAAAGTGATGGGCAATCTGTTGGCGCACCGGATCCGGTTGACGATAGGCCTCTACCTCGCTCCAGCTAGTGCCTCCTGCCCCGGCCACATCCAGAGCCGCGATGCCGCAATCCACCAGCCGCCGTGCCACCCCGGCACTGATGCCATTGCCCACTTCCTTGATCACCACTGGGATCCCCAGCTGACGAACCAAACTCTCGATCTGGCGGTACAGATCCCGCCAGTTGCGATCACCGTGGGGCTGCACTGCCTCCTGCAACGGATTGAGATGCAGGAATAGAGCATCGGCCTCGATCATCTCCACCGCTCGACGGGCCTGATCTACCCCATAACCGTCATTGAGTTGTACCGCTCCCCAGTTGGCAAATAGCAGACAATCGGGTGCCACCTTGCGCACTTGATAAGTCCACCCCAAATCGGGATCCTCCAGTGCCGCCCGCTGGGATCCCAGTCCCATGGCGATCCCCAAGGTTTGAGCGGCCTCGGCCAGATGCAGATTAATGCGATGGGCCGATTCTGTCCCCCCTGTCATACTGCTAATCAGCAGAGGAGCCTGAAGGGGTTTGCCCCATAACTCAAAGCTGAGATCTACCTCATTGAGATCAAGTTCGGGCAGAGCACAATGGTCAAAGAAAAACCGCTCAAAACCCGTTGTCACCCCCTTAGCATCGACATTCTGATGCAGAACGATATCAATATGATCTTGCTTGCGGGTGGAGGTGCTAAGGGATCCGTTGGGAGGGGATGAGGACATGGGTGCTAGGAATTTACGGAAGAAAGGTTTTGGCTGAGGGCTTGTCATCCTAAAGCATTGTCTCAAGCCTGAGGCCCAGATCTAACTTCAGCCACAACATTTAAAACCCTTTCTACAACAATCTTCTGCAACAAATCTGTAGACAGGATCCCTGAGATCCAATCTTTAGCCTGATCTTGGTTGCTATCCTGCGACTACTGAGCAGCTCGATAGGCGATCAGATCGATCTCGACTAGGGCATCCCGCGCCAAATCGGTCACCCCCACACAGGTGCGGGCAGGCCGCCGATCTGAGGCAAAGTAGCTCTCATAGACCCGATTCATGGCCTCATAGTCCCGCTGAAACCGGGTTAGAAAGACGCGAGCTGATACCACATGCTCCCAGTGGTAATCCACCGCCGCCAACACCCGCTCAAGATTGGCAAAAGTCAGCTGAGTCTGGGCCTCGATCCCCTCTGGCAAGGGATCCCCCTCTCGCACAGGGTCAATCGGCAATTGCCCTGTCACCAAGAGCCAGTCTCCCACCTGTACCGCATGGCTATAGGGGGCAACGGGGGTAGGCACCCCAGCTAAGAGGTGAAAAATCGGATTGCTCATCAAACCTGCATACAAAAAAAGTGCATCTCAGGATTACCACACCAGGGATCCCGAGATGCACTCACGGTTGACTAAGGATCAAATCGAGAGGATCAATCAGATTAGAATCCGTGGGTCGAATCGACAGATACAGCACAGCCTGCTGAATGGGCGCAATTGGCCATGATCACCCGCACAGAAAATTGGCCACTGTAGGGTGCTGTAACAACAGGCACAGCATCGGGCAAGAAATCTTCAGACACCGACTGACCAGATCCATCCACCAGAACCAGATCCAGGTCATAGCAATCGGAATCACACCAACCGCTAATTTGCTCTCCGGCCAAAAAATAGCCACTCACGGTTTCAGCGTTGCCGTTGAAGAGCCAAAGTTCACGACTTTGGGCAGAAGCAGAGGAAGACGAAAACACAGACAAAGGCAAAATCACTGCAACAGCAGCAACAGCGCGAGCCAATCCATTACGCATGACCAAAAGTCTCACAAAAGAATTGTTTTCTAGAGCACTACAACCGATATGAAAACAGCAGGGTTTGTTCAGGTGAACGATCTTGCTAATTCCTGAAAAATCCTTGCCAACTTATGATTAATGTCCCATAAAACCACTATTGACGGGTAGAGATCAGAATCCGTGGGTCGATTCAACCCAAGCAGCACAACCTGCTGAGTGGCTGCAATTATGCATGATCACACGGACTGAAAACGTGCCACTGTAGGGGGCTACAACAATGGGCACTGAATCGGGCAGCAGATCCTCGGAGACAACCCGACCAGCGCCATCCACCAAAACCAGATCCAGGTCGTAGCAATCAGAATCACACCACCCATTAATCTGCTCACCACCCAAGAAATAGCCACTCACCGTCTGGACGTTGCCATTGAAGAGCCAAAGGCTGCGGCTCTGGGCGGAAACCGAAGTAGACGGCAAAGCCGACAGAGGCATTGCAACAGCGACTAGAGCGAAAGCACGGGTTAACCAATTACGCATGACGACATCCCCCACAGGAACAACTGTATAAGAATCATTAGACGGTTAAACCAGGATCCCTGTTGTGATCACAATCATCATCAGATCCTGATCTTGATCCACTCCGATGTATCCAAAGCTAGTCGCAACGCAGCTGGTTGGGTTAGCTATGTTACACAACACACCCTAATCCTACCCCGACGTTGGGGATCTCTAACGGCACCAGCGACAATGTTTGAGTTTGCTGTTAACCCAAGGGGTATCTCGACCTTAGTCAGACACTACTGAGCCAATTCCCAGCCCAAGCACTCCTGCATGATCTGGCCAATTAAATATAGGGATCCACAAACCACCAAGTTTTTGGGCAAGGTTAGGGGCTCTTTGGGTGCTGTCAAATCATCCCAATGGGCCAGCAACTCCTGCCACTGGTGGAGGCTGTCCAACGCTGTCACAGCAGTCAATGCTGGTTGGGCCTGCTCAGCGATGGTGGCCAACATCTGGGGTGGGATCCCCAGGTGATCGTTGATGGGTAAGGTATAGACCTGATCCCCTGGTCGAAGCAGCATTTTGAGGATCCCAGCCGCATCTTTGGTTTCCAACATGGCCACAAACCAACAGATGGATCCCGACATGGTTTGATCCAAATACTGTCTCAAGGCCACCGCTGCCGGGAGGTTGTGGGCTCCATCCAGCAAAAGGGTTTGCCCACCCAGTTCAATGGTTTGCAATCGTCCCGGCCACTGAGTCTGAGCCAGCCCTTGACGGATCTGATCGGAAGTGATGGCGTAACCTTGCTGCCGCAAGACCTCCACAGTGGCCAAAGCGAGGGCGCTATTGATCAATTGCACATTGCCCCGCAACGGTAGGGGATACGTCTCGCCTTTCCATCGGATCCCAGGTTGACCGAATTCTGTATGATTTGATTCCCTTTGATTTAAGTCTGGGAGAGCCCACTCCACCGGATCCACCACCTGAAGGGGAGCTTGCACCTGTTGGGCTTGACGGTAGAGCACCTCTAGCACCTCCGGCACCTGGGGCGCACTGATCATCGGGATCCCGGTGCAGGCGATGGCAGCCTTCTCGGCGGCAATCTGGGGCAACGTATTCCCCAACCGCTGCCAGTGATCCATACCGATGGAGGTAATGATGGTAGCCACCGGCTCAATGCCGACACGGGTGGCATCCAATCGTCCCCCCAACCCCACTTCTAGCACCACAATATCCACCTTTTGGGCCTGGAAATAAAGCCATGCAGCAGCAGTGGCAACCTCAAATTGGGTGGGACACTCCTGGTCAGGGGGATAGCTTTTCAAGATCTGGGCTAGGTCATACAAAAGGCGGCTCCACTCTGCCATCGGGATCCACTGGCCATTGACCCAGATGCGCTCTCGCCAACTAACCAAATGGGGAGAACTGTAGCGCCCCACCCGATAGCCCGCTGCCCACAATATATGGCTGAGCATGGCACAGACGGATCCCTTGCCATTGGTGCCCGCCACATGAATCACTGGGATCCCTTGTTGGGGCTGGCCCAGTCGTTCCAGCAATCCCGTCATTCGTTCCAGGCCCAGTTGTACCCCAAACCGGCCTAGGTGATCTAAGAAGTTTGACCACTGCCAAGCTTGAGGATCCGTTGTTTCTGACTGAACCGGCAACCCTAAATCTGAGGTGGCGGTGAATAGGCGGTCGTGCATGGGTTCAAAAATTCGGAAAGAGGCTGAGCCAATGGGGCGGGATCCCATGATGGAGGTTGGTGGCGATGGGATCAAGAGGGGGATACACGTTGAGGTCAACACCCGTTAGGCTTCTACACCCGTTAGGTCTCTAAACCAGTTAGGGTAGAACCGGCCTTGTAACCATCTGTGGTGATGTTGATGGCATCGGATCCCAATGTATCTTTGTCCCCTGTCCCGGATCCCCCTCCCTCGGATCGAACTCTTACCCGTGGGCAGGTGCTTAAGGGGATGGCCCTATCGAGCCTGTTGCTCCTATTGATAGCGGTTGCTGCCGTTCAGTTGAGTGGGTTGGCTTGGAGCGATATCCTTTTTCAGTGGTCGCTGCCAGCAGTGGGGATCGGGCTAGTGTTGGGACTGTGCGTCTGGGGCATCAGCCGAGGGCTCTATCAGACATGGATCCCTTATCAACAGGCATCTCAGGGCTATATGGAGCTGGTGTTGAAGCCTTTGCAGCCGGTGGACTTGCTCTGGTTGGGGCTGCTGCCAGGCATCAGTGAGGAGATCCTCTTCCGTGGGATCCTATTGGCGGCTTGGGGCACCAGTTGGGCGGCGATCCTACTGGCCAGCGGCCTATTTGGAGCAGCTCATCTGCTCTCCCCCAAGATGTGGCCTTACGGCGTCTGGGCAGGTGTGGTGGGACTGGTGATGGCCATGAGTTTTGTGGTGACGGGCAATTTGTTGGTACCGATCACAGCCCATGTGTTAACCAACATTCTGTCGGGCGCTACCTGGCAACGACGCTATCGCCATGAGGCCAAAAGGGATCTGGCAGATTGAGGGGTGAGGTAGATAAAGCCTGGTGAAGGGGTCTGGCCCGAACCGGGTTTTGTGCCCTTGCCTAAGCTGACGAGAAAACCAGCGGAATAAGGACAATCGCCAGCATCTAGACCTCAACCACATAGATTGACCAACTACTAACAAGGGGCTTAAGCCCAATGCCAGATAGATCTCTGACGAGAAGTATTAGTCCTCAGAAAGTTGGGACTCTGGACTCTGCATCCAAGCAATACAGTGAGCCATCTCTTGTTTCATGGTGGCAGCATCGGCATGGTAGCGGCGGCCATGCCCTGGCAGAACCCACTCAAAGCTGTAGTCAGCCAACTGCATCATCGATTGCACTTGCTCGGGCCAGGAATACCAGCAGGCATCCCCAAATGCGGTGAGATGCCCTCGCTGATCTGACCAAGCCAGATGGTCTCCGCTAAACAGAATCTGCTGGCGATAGAGCAATACTGTATGCCCCTTGGTGTGGCCTGGTACCGGAATGATCAACAGATCGGGGGCTAGCTGCACGGGATCCCTTCCCGTCAATTGCCTTTCGATCCCTTGAGTATCTTTGGAGATATCGTCCTCGTGCAGGATCCGTTCACAGCCAAAATGGGATCGAAACTTTTCGTGATCAGCCACATCATCCCGATGGGTGAGATAAAGATAGCGAATGCCGCCCAGCTCCTCCAGTCGCTTCACCAGGGGCGGGGCAAAGCGAGGGGAATCCACCAGCACATTGCCCTCTGGCCGCAAGATCAGGTAACTGGCTGCCCCATAGGAGCTTTTGGAGTGGAAGCCACAGTGGTAGACCGTATCGTGGATGGGAATTGGGAAAGTATCTTGAGCGGCCTTGATATCGTTGGGGGGATCCACCGTCCCAATTGAAGAGGTGGGGCAGGCTAAGAGAGCCTGTAGAGCACGGATCCGCTCCCCTTCAGTGGCCGGCTGATGATAGACCGCAGACTGTTCATCCATTTGGGTAAACATCTCTGGGGCCATCCAGCGGCAGGTATCACAATCGATGCAGGTTCTGTCGACGTAGAGATCGCCACTGACATTTTCCGATCGCCGGTGCTTGAGTTGAGCCATTGTCGTTCTCCATCTGTATCCACCAGCCTAGCGAGAATATGTCCGAACAGGAACTGTTAATTAAGACACTCAGGTCAAATTGTTAGCCATAGAGTGGTCTGCCAGACATAGGGAACTGTAGCGTTGCAACAGGGAAACCAACTGTTCCATCTCCAGAGGTTTGATCAAAAAATCATCCATACCTGCCATGAGCGCTGCCTGACGGTCTTCGGCAAAGGCATTGGCACTCAGTCCGACGATCTTGGGTGGTGATGAGAACTGCGCTCGGATCTGGCGAGTGGCGGCCAGACCATCCATCACAGGCATTTGCACATCCATCAATACCAACTGGTAGGGATCCCGATCTGCGGCATGGGTCAGGGCAGCGAGAGCCTCACGACCATTGGGCACAATATCCACCTCGTACCCCAGCCGCTCCATCATTCGACGGATCACCCGTTGGTTAACAGGGTTATCTTCTGCGATCAAAAGGCGGAGGGGATGCTGCTGAGCAAACTGCGGATTGAGCAGCTCCCAATCGTCCTCGGTAGGTTGGATCAGCACAGGTTGAGCCGAAGCAGTTGGGGTTCTGCTCCCCATGATCCGAACTCGAATCGTAAAGGAAAACGTAGATCCCTGACCGAGCTGGCTTGATACGGAGATGGTGCCCCCCATCAAACTACAGAGACGTTGGCTGATCGCCAATCCTAGGCCGGTGCCCCCATGATGTCGACTGGTGGAGTTATCCACCTGGCTAAAAGGCTGAAATAGACGATGGAGCTTGTCTTCGGGGATCCCAATGCCTGTATCGGTGATGGCAAACTGCAGATCGCACTGATTGAAGGGGCCAGGCGGAGAAACCGCCAGCTTTTGTACCGTTACTGTGATAGAACCGCTGGGGGTGAATTTGATGCCGTTGCCCACCAAATTGAGCACAATCTGGCGGAGACGGGCGGGATCCCCAATCACCACACTGGGCACATCGGCTGAGATGTGCAAGTGCAGATCAAGCCCCTTCTCGTTGGCGGGAACTTGCATCAGGTCTTGGATCCCTTGCAGTAGATCCGGCAGCCGAAACACCTGCTCATCCAGTTCTAGCTTGCCAGATTCGATCTTAGAGAAATCCAAGATGTCGTTGATAATGGCCAGCAGCATGTCGCCGCCACTGCGAATGATCTCCACATAGTCCCGTTGCATGGGATCCAACTCGGTGCCCAACAGCAGAGTGGTCATGCCCATCACCGCATTCATGGGGGTGCGGATCTCATGGCTCATGGTGGCCAAAAAGTCACTTTTGGCCCGGTTGGCGGCCTCCGCCATTTGTTTGGCCTGTTGGAGTTGCTTCTCGCTCTCAAAGCGTTCGGTGACATCTCGCACGATCACCAAGACCTCACTCGAAGTCAGAGGCACAATCCGGTTCTCTTCATAGCGCGGTTGACCATTGACCTCGATCTTGTGGGTGTAAACCTGCAGGGATCCGGTGGCTAGAGCCTGGTTGATGGCTTGGTAGCGCTGCTCAGCTTGCAAGGGCGGAAAGATTTCAAAAACAGACTGGGGCCGAGAAAAATCAACTCCTTGGAAAAGATTGAGATCTCCACCAGAGATGATCTGCAAACAGCGCCCCTCGCGGTCGTAGCGAAGAATGAGATCAGGAATTGCCTCGATCATGCCTTGTTGGGTGGCGGCGGATTGGCGGTGTTCCGTGACATCCTGCACATAACCCAGAAAATAGAGAAATCGTCCCTGCTCATCTTTGACTACAAAAAAATAGTCCATAAACCAACGATAAAGACCGTCAGCTCGGCGAAGACGATATTCCTGTTGAAAGTGGGTGGGTTGAACCTGAGTGGGCTGAAGCTCTCGATCAGGACGGAGCTGATCAATCGCAAACAAGGGATCCTGCCCTATCTGGGTGACTGTACTGACACCTGCTGTCTCTTTCTGGATTTCCCCCAGATCATCAGGATGCACCAGATCGGCATAGTCAATGTTCCCCATCAATTGGGTGGCGGTATAGCCCAGATAAAGGGCAACATTGGGGGAGACATACTGGATTGGCCAGCCATCTTCGGTGGATCCCCACTTAAAGAGGACAATAGGGCCATCAACAAAAAAGTTTTCTACTTCCTTGAGCACAGGCTCGACGGATGGAATGGGCAGCCAGGTGCCAATCTTGTCACTAGAGGTTGGATCAGCTGGTGGCAAGGATAGCCCTTGAACAGGCTGTTGATTAGAAAGTTGATCAGACGACTCACCCTTGGGCTGGGGATTGGGGCCCAGCACCCTACCAATCAATTCATCCATAGTATTGTGCTGATCTCTTGCCGATAAGCCGATGATATGAGGATAGTGTGACTCAGTCAGGGGTAGCTCTATCAGGGCTTGTCAAGAAAGTCTGACTAAATGAGAGCACATCCTCGTGACATCCTCTCCCGCTAAGCCCTGACGGGCTGTAGACAGGAGCTTCCCAGAATCACTTCTCGGAGTTGCTGCTTCAGCGGACTGGTAACCCAGGATCCTCCACAGCCAGAAAGCGGTTGTCCTACCGCCCTAAGCCCACGTTTCAGAATCTCTAGAGCAGAGTTCAAGTCTCTGTCCCAAGACCCGCAACGCGGACAATTATGCACACGTTCTGCCAAGGTTTTTGGGACGCGTTCCCCACAGACACAACAAGTCTGGGAGCTGCCACGGGGATCCACTTTCAACACCTGTTTGCCGCGTTTGACCGCCACTGCTTTCAGAATGTCGAGAAACTGTCCCCAACCCGCATCCAAAATCGCCTGGCCCAAGGGGGTTCGTGCCAAACCCCGGATGTTGAGCTCCTCTACAACCAACAGGTCGTATTGCTCCACCAACAAATGTGCCACCAGGTAGTGAAAAGCCTGGCGCTGGCGAGCAACGTGCAACTGCAAGCACCCTACCTTGACGGCTTGTCGCTGCCAGTTCAGGGATCCCTTTTCTTTGCGGCTCAGCTGCTTTTGCTGTCGAGCCAGCTGGCTCTGAGCTTGGCGGTAATGCCGTTGGATGGGCACCATCTGACCGTTGCTGGTGGTGAGGAACTTTTCAAGACCCACATCAATACCCACTGCCGTTTTGATGGCCACAACTTCAGTCTCAGGGACAGTTTTGTCCTCCAAGCTGACGCA
>JBHJNR010000387.1:0-13215 GCA_050330615.1 Cyanophyceae cyanobacterium | reverse complement strand
TCGTTATGCGTGGGTTAAGATTGCATTCATCGGTTGCTCTGAACCAAGGGATCCTGATGACAGACGAAGAACGCTTTGACAAACTCGCTGATGCCATTGAACGGGTGGCCGATGCCAGCTCCAGCGGGATCCAGATGCTCACTCAGGCTCAACTGGCAACCCAACACCAGATAGGCTTGATGTCTGCAGAAATGATTCGGTTGGGTAAGCAGGTTGAGCAAGTTTCTGCCCAACAAGCAGCTATGCAGGTGCGGCAAGCCGAGCAGGATCAACGATTTGATGTGCTCCTCGGCGAAATTCGGCATATTGTTCAGCGACTAGACGACAACTCTGCTGCCTGACCCATCTGTATCCAGCCCCCACACACAGACCAGCAACTCACTTCTCCTATGGGCAAGGTTTATCTCATCGGTGCAGGCCCAGGGGATCCCGGATTGCTAACTGTCAAGGGCAAAGGGATCCTGACCCACTGCGATGTGGTGGTTTACGATGCTCTCGTCAGCCCCGACATCTTGGATTTGGTACCCCTCACTGCCGTCAAAATCAACGCAGGCAAACGGCGGGGATCCCATACACTATTGCAGGAAGACACCACTGCGCTGCTGATCTCGTTAGCCCAGACCCATGCGGTGGTGGCCCGACTCAAAGGCGGGGATCCCTTTGTTTTTGGTCGCGGCGGCGAAGAGATGCAGGCCCTACAACAGGCTGGCATTGAGGTGGAAGTTGTCCCTGGCGTCACTGCCGGAGTTGCCGTACCTGCCTATGCCGGGATCCCGATTACCCACCGTGACCACAGCTCCTCCGTCTTGTTTGTTACGGGCCACGAGTCGGCGGGCAAATATCAGCCCAGTGTAGATTGGGCGGCCATCGCTAAAGCCGCCGATACCCTGGTCATCTATATGGGTATCCATAATCTGCCCACCATTACCACCCAGTTACAAGCTGGTGGACTTTCTCCCGATACTCCTGTTGCCATCATCCGTTGGGGCACCACTCCTCAACAAACCACGCTGATCACCACTCTGAACCAGCTTCTAGAGGCGGATCCCGATCTGTTGAAGCCCCCTGCTGTAGTGGTGGTAGGTCATGTTGTTGGTTTCGCGGCACAGACCTAACCAGAAGAGCCTAACCTTTAGTCCGCCTTCGATCCCGTGCCCGACCGCCGCCCGAGATTCGGTATAATGTGCCCAGATATACCGCAGAATCCAACCTTTAAGTTTGATGGAGTGGGCGGAATTCTCTTTGTTTCCTGGTTTATCTCCTGACATCGATCAAGGGTGCTCTATGGATTTTCGGCGCTTACGCAATACTCTGACCCCCAGCGGAGACAAGCTGGCCGTCGTACCGCTAGAGGGGCGGTTTTCGGCTCAATCTGCGTCTGAGACGCGCCAGATGCTAAAGCAAGTGATCGACTTTGGTTACCCCAACCTCTTGATTGACATGACTCAAGTTACCTTCATTGACAGTGTGGGCTTGGGGGTATTGGTTTCTACCCTGCATAAATGTCGGGCTGCTGGAGGTCAATTGTGCCTGTGCAATGTGCCAGAAGCGGTTGCGATGGTGCTGCAAATCTCCGCTATGGAAAAAGTCTTGATCAGCTTCCCCAGCTTGCGAGACGGAGTGACCAAGTTTCCGTCAGCAGTTTAGCCGTGTTCTCAGCACCCCAGCTCAATCCCAATCACAATTAAGAATTACCACTCTCGCGCCAAGAAGTGTAACGATCGAGAAGGGCCTATGACAGCAAGCCCACGATCTATCCTCTCCACTACCCAATCCCAAGGATCCCGATGGCAGAGCGCAATGACCAAATCCGAGGCAACAGCGGCGGCAATCCCAAAGACTATCAAGATATGGCCAAAGATCTATATAACCGTCAAACCAAACAGGGATCCGGCAAGCAGGTCAACGAACGGGCCTCTTTTGGCAATGAAGGCAACCCCAAAGGCTTCCTAGATATGGCGAGAGCGCTGCGCCGGGACAGTAACTCAGCTTCCTAATCTCACCTCAACCCCCTAGAGCAATCTTTATCTAGGCCCATTCATCACGCTTGCTAAAGCTCTGGGTATAGAGGGATCCCTCAGCCCCTACGGTGCGGGCATGGATCCGGCGGGTGATGGCATACAGTTCTACTTCGGTCATCTCCAGTGTGACCAGGGCAGCATCGAGATCCCGCTGAATATCGCGTGCTCCCGGAAAATCCATGTAGCGAATTCGGAGACGGGCAATCTCCGCCAGCACCATCGCCCCATCGGGATCCCGTTTCATCTCCGCCAAGATTTGATTGAGCTGCTCGCGGTCGATGGCATATTGCGGATGTTGCTGATCGCGGACAGTGTTCTCGGCGGGGTTATCGGCCATGATACATAGCTCCCAAGGATCCCTTTAGGGGGATTGATCTCGTTTATACTGTATTTGATTGTTGCAAACTTTGAAGACGGGGAGACGGCACCCATGCCGACGCCAATGATCGAAACCCGCGCTGACCGGATGGTGCTCAATTTTGGCCCCCATCACCCGTCTATGCACGGAGTCCTGCGCCTCTTGGTCACCCTTGATGGCGAAGATGTGGCCGATTGTGAGCCAGTGATCGGCTATTTGCACCGAGGCATGGAAAAGATCGCTGAGAACCGCAGCGTCATCCAATATATTCCCTACACCTCCCGCTGGGACTATGGGGCGGGGATGTTCAACGAAGCCATCACCGTCAATGCGGCGGAAAAACTGGCGGATGTCACTGTTCCCAAGCGGGCTAGCTACCTGCGAGTGATCATGCTAGAGCTGACCCGGATCACCAATCACCTGCTTTGGCTTGGCCCTTTCCTGGCAGATTTGGGTGCCCAGACCCCGTTCCTCTACACCATGCGGGATCGAGAGTATGTGCTCGACCTGTTTGAGGCGGTGACGGGGATGCGCCTGATCAACAACAACTATTTCCGCGTTGGTGGCGTCACGGTCGATGTGCCCTATGGCTGGGTGGACAAAGCCCTCGACTTCTGCGATTATTTCCCGGCCAAGATCGACGAGTACGAGCGTCTGATCACCAACAACCCAATCTTCCGCAATCGCCTGCAAGGGGTGGGGGTGATCGGTCGTCAAGATGCCATCAACTGGGGTCTATCGGGGCCGATGCTCCGGGGATCCGGCGTCAAGTGGGATCTGCGAAAGGTGGATCATTACGAGTGTTACGACGAACTGGATTTTGAGGTGGCCTGGGATCCCGATGGAGACTGTTTGGCCCGCTACCGAGTCCGGATCGAAGAAATGCGCCAGTGCGTCAAGCTTGTCAAGCAAGCTCTCGCACAGATGCCGGGTGGCCCGTTTGAGAACCTTGAAGCCAAGCGGATGTTTGAGGGGCCAAAGTCGGAGTGGAACAAAGGCGACTATCAGTTCATCTCCAAAAAGACCTCCCCCACGTTCAAGATCCCTGCGGGTGAAAACTACGTCCGAGTAGAGAGTGCCAAAGGGGAGTTGGGCATTTATCTGATCGGGGATGACAACACCAGTCCCTGGCGGTGGAAGATTCGTCCACCCGGTTTCATCAACCTCCAGGTGCTGCCCCAACTGGTACGGGGCATGAAAGTTGCAGACATGATCGCCATCCTCGGCAGCATCGATATCATCATGGGCGAAGTGGATCGTTAAGGATCCCAGTTGCCTCAGTCATCACTTTGACACCAGCTCATTTCCTCTCATGGGATGAGTTGGTTTTCTTTAGGATCCCTTTTGGGTCATTACACACTTTCTTGCCTCTGAATACTAGCGATTTAGATGGGATTGAGATAGAAGAGATGTAGATTCTAGGTGTGAGCATCTCTGTCTCGGCTCAAAACTCTCTTGCGAGATCCTTTGACCCCCTGTAGAGATGTCTTGGTGTGAGGATTAAGGATGTGTTCCCAATGAGCCAAGATGTGACAGCGGGGTCGCCCCCGCGATGGAAAAATAGTGCCCTGTCCGCAGTGTTGTCTGTGGGTGTGGTGGGTGGCGGGCTAGCGACTGGATTGCTCGGTCTTTTGGGAGGGTGTGCAGTTGTACAACCGCCCTCAGCTGCAGCAGAAGGGGAGCGAGTCATGCTCAGGATGATCAATATTGCCCCCAACTCTCCTCCCCTGTCCCTGGGGATCGGGGATAATCTCCAACTCAGTTCGGTTTTCTTTGGGGACATTGGCGATTATGTTCGTCTACCGGGGGGACGCTACGAGATTGATATTCTGGCTTCTCAGTCGTCTCAGCCTCTCTTGGCGGCGGATCCCGACTTGGCCGTGCCCTTGTTGACCCCCAGCGAGTCCCTTTCTCGCATCCCGGTCAGTAGTTTTTGGGCAGATCTGTCCAGTGAGGGATCCTTTTCGATCCTGGCGGTGGATGAGGTCTCCCGCATCTCAGCTATCATTCTCCGGGATGGCCAACGCCCTGTTTTTGATAAAGCTTTGGTGCGGTTTGTCCATGCGGTGCCGGATGCTCCGCCGCTCAAGTGGATCGATCTCAGCCCCAGCCGGATCCAACCCAATGGGGTGGTCATTGAGAGCATGACCTTTGGCAGCGTATCCAATTACATAGAGCTAGAGCCTGGGTTCCAGTCCCTCTTGCTCGAGGAAGCGACCCAGGAGCCTGGTAGTCTTTTCGGATCGGGATTCCCGGACTCTTTGGCCAGCTCGTCGGGCTCAAGTATCTCCGATAGCTTTGCATCGAGTAGCCGCCCAGAGCTCAGTCGGTTCAACTTTGATGTGCGGGCCAATCGGGTCTATACCGTCTTTGTGACCGGGTTATTACGGGGATCCCCTGCTTTGGATATCGTCCTCAGCGATGAGACCGATGTGACGATCTTTTAATTAGATTGATTGAGTCAAAACAGATCCAGTCAAAACAGATCCAGTCAAAACAGTTCAGTCAAAAACGTCAGCCCTCGCCGACTCGGTTGGGGATGTAAAGTGGTGGGGAGGATCGACTCCCGTCCCCATCCCTGCTGCAAATCGCTGAGAAGACGTCCCTGCTGCTCACGAGCATAGACCAGTTCGGGGCTTTGGTTCATGATGGCAAACCAAATCAACCCGCGATCTCGGGTGGGAATCACGCCCGCTAGACTGCTGACCTGGTTGAGAGTACCAGACTTGGCCACCAAGGGAGCTGGTAAGAGCCGCTGTTCCAGAACCCCTTCATCCAACCCCACCACCTCAAACAAATCCCCCACCGTTAGCCCAGTGGATCCTGCCAGCTTTTGAATTTGCAAAAACAGCCCCACCACCGCTCGGGGAGACATCCGGTTCTCCATTCCCAATCCTGATCCGTTGATCAGTTGAATCTCAGATTGAGGGATCCCGATCAACTCGGCGGAACGGGCCGCCACCTGCTGGTGCCCGCCTACCGCATTGGCCACCATATCGGCCATCAGATTGTTGCTGTAGCGATTCATCAGCTTTAGCAACTCCGCCAACGGCAGGGAGTAATGTCTCACGGGTGCCGTCCCCCCCGCTTCACCACTAGGATCCGCCACTCGCACAGTCCCCAGAATCTCGATTTGAGGGCGAGGTGTTCCAGCCGGGAGGGTTTGAAACTGTGCCTCCGCCTCCGCTGGCCAGATGGCAGCATTTAGCCCTTGCCGCAACAAGTCTCCCGACCGAGCTGGATCCGTCAGGAAATTCATGTAAAAACGACCCTGGATAACCAGATCACCTTCAATGCGTTGGATCCCAGTCTCTTGGAGCCGTTGCCCCACCGAGACCGCCGCCTCCCAAACAAAGAAGGGATCCTCACCGCCAATTACCACCAGATCCCCGCGTAGGGTGCCAGCCTCAATCGGGCCTGTGGGGACAAATTGGGTCTCAAACCGATGCTCGGCCCCAAACCGATCCAGCGCTGCCAGTGTGACCGCCACCTTCACCAGTGAGGCCGCAGGCAAGGGTTCAGATCCCTGATGATCAAACAGATACTGATCCTGAGTTTGCAACCAGATTCCCTGCTGGGAAGGGCTAAAGCCTCGAGATCCCAGGCGAGACAGATAACTGGGCACCTGCTGGGCTGCCAAGCCATCCCCGGCGGCTAGAGGCGCGATCAGGTTTGCCATGACCGCTGCAGGAGGTGAGTCGAACCCTAGGTTCTCTCCTGGGCCATCAGAGCTGGGGTCTGCCCCTGTCGGTAGTGATTCTGTCGGTAGCTGGGATAAAGGATGGGTGAAAGAAAGAGCGAGTGGATGCTGTCCCACTAGGATCCCAGCACCTAAAGCCAGTACCCCCACTCCCAAAGCCCAGGATCCCCTTGATCGGGCTTGAACAGTGGATGGTAATTGAACCTGCTGCTTGCGCCGTTTTGCCATGCCTTGTGCTCCATACCACTGCTGGCTATGGTATCGCTCACCCCTGATCCTGCGGGATGCTGGCGACAGCGGATTGAGTGGCTTTTAAGCGTAGGTTTAAGCCTTGCAAGGCTTAAGCAGCATGGATGCAATGGTTTGGGAGACAGAAGTAATCGCCATATCCTTTCCTTACTTCAAAAAAATACAAAAAAGATCGGTTTACCCTGAGTGAATCGCTTGACGTCACATCAGATTGCTTCCTTCTTTTCAGGGTGCCTCAAAGTGGCAGAGGTGTGTGCGAGGGAGATCACGTAAATTAGTCTTTTTGTTACCCTTCTTGACGAACGGATGCTCAGAGACTCTTTTGTGAAGATCCGTGTTGGCGAAAGCCTCAAAATTGATATCTTTCTTATTTGATCCGGCAAAAGAGGAGAGAGCGGCCTCAGCATACGGAAGCACTAGACCCTGAAGCACTAGCCCCTGAAGCACTAGCCCCTAGGGCAGCAAGCTGAGCAGCTCAATCTCCTAAAAAGTGACGAGCCCAACACTATCGAGCCCAAGGTTGGGTTAGTTATGATCAACAACCTATGTCTTGTTGTGAGGTAACGGCTGTGGATTTGTTACGCCTTGGTCGCCCTGTTGCAGTCCTGACCTCTGTTGCGGCAGTGTTTGGCTTGCTAAACGGGATCCCTTTGGTTCAGGCCCAAGAGAGCGAGGATGAGTTCAAGATTGGCCTGATTTTGGTGGGGCCGTTTAATGATGCGGGTTGGAGTCAGGCTCACTTTGAGAGCATGGACTATGTGACGAAGCAAATAGAGGGGGTGACCTTTGACTATGTGGACAAGGTTAATCCCGCTGATCGTCCCAATGTCCAAGGATCCCAGGTGGCCGATGATCTGATCGCCCAAGGTGCCGACATGATCATCTTTAACTCCGATGATTTTAAAGATGATGCCTTGGCCACCGCTGAAGCCTATCCCGATATCCCTATCATTCATGCCTCTGGAGACATGGCCTGGGAAGAGGGGCAAAACTATGCGGATCTGCCCAATCTGACCAACATCATGCCCCAGATGGAATATGGCCGCATGATCTCTGGCTGTGCCGCTGCCTTGGGCAGTGAGACTGGCAAAATTGGCTTCCTGGGGCCGTTGATCAACGATGAAACCCGTCGCTATGTCTCAGCCGCTTATCTGGGGGCACGCCACTGCTGGGAAACCTACAAGGGAGGGGATCCCGATGAGTTGGAGTTTCGGGTGGTGTGGATCGGCTTTTGGTTCAATATTCCTGGCGTGACGCTCGATCCAACCCAAGTGGCGGATGATTTTTACAACAACGATTTTGATGTGGTGATGTCGGGACTCGATACCCCCGAGGCAGCAGTGCAAGGGCAGCGGGCGGCAGAGGCAGGCAATGAGGTCAAGTTTTTGCATTACGGCCTGCGCACTGGCTGTGACCTGGCCCCTGAAATCTGCCTAGGGACTCCCTACTACAACTGGGGACCATCCTACCGAGATACGATTGCCTCTGCCATCAATGGCGAGTTCGAGAGCGAGTTTATCTGGGCTGAGATCGACTGGGAGAATATCAACAATGTAGATACCTCCTCTGTGGGCTTTACTTTTGGTGAGGCTCTTGGTGAAGAACCCACCGGACAGCTAGAGGAGTTCATTGCGGGTTTGGCCAGTGGAGACATCAATCTCTATCAAGGCCCGCTTGACTTTCAGGATGGCACCTCCTATTTAGCAGAGGGTGAGGAGGCCGATCTACCCAAGATCTGGTACATGCCTCAATTGTTAATGGGCATTGATGGCCCTAGCGAATAGAAGTTAAGCAAGGTTAGCCCTAATCCTGTCTTTGTCGGTTGATCTCAAGTCCTTCCTCAACCCGTGAGGTAATAGGCGCACTCAGAGAAAAGGGATCCCAATGCCAGCGTTTCTGCTCTAGGCTGGGGATCCCTTTTTTAGTAAAAGTTTTTTAGGCAAAGTCTCTGCTCTGCTTCCCTACATCCGACCTCGCAGCCACTGAGCCATCTCGTTGGGCTTGGGTGCAGCGTCCATACAGACATCTTCCGTGATTCGACCTTCTTGGTAGAGGTTAAACAGGGATTGGTTCATGGTCTGCATTCCCTCATAGCTGTCCGCAAACAGCAATTCCTCAATTTCATCCACAGCTCCCCGGTGAATGTAATCTCGGATAGCGTCGGTATTCCTGAGAATCTCATGGGCTGCACAGCGTTTGCCATCACTGCTTCGCACCAACGTTTGCGCCACAATAGCCACCAAGGTTTCCGCCAGCTGCATCCGCATGGGAGCTTGCTCTTCTGGTCGATAGATACCCAGCAGACGCTCAATGGTTTTGACGGCACTGTTGGTGTGCAAGGTGCCAAAAACCAAGTGGCCGGTTTGGGCGGCTTTGATGGCGGTGTCCACTGTCTCTCGATCCCGCATCTCTCCAATCAAGATCACATCAGGATCCTCTCGCAAGGAGGCTTTGAGGGCATTACCAAATTCCAACGTATGGATCCCCACCTCCCGCTGCCGGATCATGGATTTTTTACTCTGGTGGACAAATTCCACCGGATCCTCAATGGAGATGATGTGCTTGGGGAAATTGGTATTGATGTAGTCGACCATGGCTGCCATGGTGGTGGACTTACCTGATCCAGTTGGCCCGGTTACCAACACCAACCCTTTGTGCTGCTCCGATATCGTGCGTAAGATATCTGGTGCCCGCAATTGTTCCAGCGACAAGATTTTGATCGGGATCAGTCGCATCACCAAAGCTGGCCCTAGCAGCGACACAAAGACGTTGACCCGGCAGCGCACCAAGCCCTCGTACTGAATGGCTGTATCCAGTTCCAGACATTCCTCAAACTGACGGATCTGCCCCTCCGGCAAACCTTCTCTCATCCAGTCGTAGAACATCTCTGTGGTGGTGACGGGATGGTTGGTCGGAAGCATTTGACCCCGATCCCGAAAGCGGGGTATCTCCCCCACCCCCAAATGAATATCGGAATAGTTATTATCAAAAGCCTCTTGCACCAACTGTCGGAGAGTGATGTGGTTGGGGGCTTGAGCAGGGAAGGGGGCTCCAGGCGATCCGGGCACCACCCGTAGAGGTGGCCGTCCGCCCCGAGCTGGGGTGGGAGAGATGGGGGCAGGACCGCCAGGATTGGGGGCCATTGGCATTCCAGGCCGAGGAGGGCCACCCGCACGGGGTGCACCCCCAGGGATCCCTGGCGCATTTACGGTGGGTGCTCCCGCCCGGCTAGCAGGAGCCGCTGTGGGCCGCAGGGTCTGAGGAATAGGGATGTTTTGGGTGGGAGGTATATTCTTGGGGGGCAATGGCATCCCCAGAGGAGGCGCGTTGCGACCCGGAAAAGCAGGTGGAGCTGGATCCACGCGGGTGGGCTTGTCGGCGCTGGTGACACTGCGGCCCACGGGAGGAAGGTTTTCCCGCACCCGTTGCAGAGTGGGAGGGGCTGGGGGCTTCCATTCGCCATCACCGCGAGTGGAACGAGGGGGAGGTGCGTCGCTCATGATGGGTTTTGAAGAGTGGGACAAGGTCAGAGGGACAAGGTCAGAGGGTCTAGGTCAGAGGGTCTAGGTCAAATGAAATTCAACTAGGCTCAACCCTGGTGCAACAACATCATTCTTTAGGTTCTCTTAGGATGACCCTGATAAACGCAAAGATTAACAATCAGATCAATCTAGTCAACCTACTAGTCAACCTAGTACTGCTCAGCACAGCTAGTACTGGTCAGCACAAATTGATCAACTATGAACAAGATGCCTTAGCCCTTTGTCTAGGCTACCCAGTGGACGATAGTTATCCACCAAGAAGCACTAGTCAGATCTAATGCGCCTATCCTAGACTAACTCCCATGAAATGCAATACACCACCACCAAGTGCTCACGAGTGAAGTGTTAGAATTTGATGCGCAGGATCACGACCCCAACTCAATTTATCGCCTGCGTAGGTGTAGAAATGGCCAAAAAGCGTAACTTGAAGCGAGAAAAGGCGGAGCGAAATCGGGAATATGCCCGTCAGTTTCAACGGAGTCGCTCCCGTAACCGCAGACAGCGCAGCTTCAACTCAGATGAGGAGAATACGAATTCCAACAACAACACCAACACAGGTGCCACTGACGACTAGGCTTTCTCCTTCAGTAGACTGGTTGGATGGGGGAGGACTGAGGACTATGAAGACTAATGGACTTTAGTATCATCATTCCTACCTACAATCGTCAGGCTATTTTGGCCAAGTGCCTAAGAGCGCTAGAGCATCAAAAGCCGGGATCCTATGGATCTTATGAGGTGGTGGTGGTGGATGATGGCTCCTCCGATGGCACGGTGGAATGGCTCCGGGCCATGCCGTTACAGGTGCCCAGATTTCAGCTGTTGACCCAAAATCATCAGGGGCCAGCCGCCGCCCGCAATTTGGGTGTGACCCACGCTGCTGGCTCAGTGATTATCTTTATTGATAGTGATCTGGTGGTGGTGGAGCATTTCTTGGCCACCCATGCTCGGGTCTTACGGCAGCATGGGGTGACTGGGGATCCTCAGAACCCTAACGAAGCCAAAGTCTTTACCTATGGGCGGGTGATTAACACCCATAACTTTGAGGATCCTGCCTCAGAGACTTTTAAGCCTACTGATTTTTCAGCAGCTTTTTTTGCCACTGGCAATGTGGCGATTGCCCGCCACTGGTTGGAGCAGGCGGCAGAGTCGGAGCGTGGCCCCTTTGATGAAAGGTTTCAGCTGTATGGCTGGGAGGATTTGGAGCTGGGGGTACGGCTCAAACAGGTGGGACTCAAACTGGTCAAGGCTCCAGAGGCGACGGGTTACCACTGGCATCCCCCGTTCTCCCGCGAGCAGTTGCCCACGTTGGTAGAACGGGAACGGCAACGGGGCCGCATGGGCATCCTGTTTTTTCAGAAGCATCCCACCTGGCAGGTGCGGCTCATGATTCAGCTGACGCCGCTCCACCAGATATTGTGGGGGATCCTCTCGTTAGGAGGCTGGCTGACCCCGACTCGGCTAGATCCTCTGCTGCGGTGGCTGATTGCCCAAGGACGACCAGGATTGGCTTTGGAGGTCTGTCGGGCCTGCTTCCTCAACTGGGTCAATGTGCAGGGGGTCTATGCAGGGTATCGAGAGCTGAGGCGAACAGGCCAGTTTACTCCCTGAGCGGGGCCACCATAGGCTGTGAGGGAGATGAAACTCCGGGATTCCCCAGGGAAGGATCGTGGGCTCAAGTGTCATACTGAGAAAACCGCTTGAATCAGCTCCAGCTATCTCAGCCAGCCCATTGTGGATGCTTATGGATACCGAGGGCTGTTGCATCACCCTTACTTACAGGCTCACTAATGGCGGATCTTAGGGATTTTTTTCAGGGCATCGAACAGCTGATCGAACTGGCCCAGAAGCTAGACGAAAAGAAACAATCGGGCGAGTTGCGAACGGAAGTGCGTATTCAGAGTAGGCCGCTGGGTAGCTCGATTCCACGGGCAGGTTCGATCCCTCGACAGGGGGGTGGAGCCCAAACTGCAGCGGGTGGCAGTGGCGACGAATCTTGGAGCACAGACCCGCAGGTTCAAAAGGCCCAAAAGACTCCCAAAGGTGAGCCCCCGCTTAATTCTCAAGATTACAATGACCGGGACTCCAGTGACGGGATCCCGACCCCAGAAGAGGTTCAGGCTCCCACTCTCAAAGATGTGGGGGGATTGGGAGAGGTATTGCAGACCCTGCGGGAGATGGTGGAGATCCCCCTCAAGCGGCCCGAAGTGCTGGCTCGATTGGGGTTGGAACCCCCCCGTGGCGTTTTGATGGTAGGGCCACCCGGCACCGGGAAAACGCTGACAGCGAGGGCTTTGGCGGAGTCGCTGGGGGTGAACTTTATTGCCATTGTCGGCCCAGAGATCATTGGCAAGTACTATGGCGAGGCTGAGTCCCGGCTCAGGCAATTGTTTGAGAAGGCCACTAAGTCGGCCCCGTGTTTGATCTTCATTGATGAGATCGATGCTTTGGTGCCCAATCGGGCCGGGGTGGAAGGGGAGGTAGAAAAGCGCCTTGTGGCCCAAATGTTGGGGCTGATGGATGGCTTTGCAGCCCAAAAAGGGATCCTGGTCTTGGCAGCGACGAATCGGGCGGATGCCATCGATCCGGCTCTGCGGCGACCGGGCCGATTTGACCGAGAAGTGCTGTTTAAGGTGCCTGATCGGGATGGGCGGCTGGAGATCTTGCGGATCCACACGGCGGCGATGCCTCTAGGTGAGGATGTGGATCTGGAGTTGTTGGCAGATCAGACCTTGGGGTTTGTGGGGGCAGATATTCGGGGCCTCTGCCAAGCGGCAGCCTATGCGGCCTTGCGACGGCAGGTGCCTCAGTTTCAGGATCCCTTGCCCGCTGATCTCAAGGTGGCTGCTGAAGATTTCGCAGTAGCGGTGACGGAGATTAAGCCCGCCGTTTTGCGCTCGGTGGAGATTGAGTCACCCCAGGTGAGCTGGGAGATGATCGGCGGTCTGGAGCAGGTCAAACAGGTGCTGCAAGAGGCGGTGGAGGGATCCCTGCTGCATCCGGAGCTGTATGAACGGGCGCAGGCTGAGGCTCCCCGAGGCGTTTTGCTCTCTGGCCCGCCAGGAACGGGCAAAACGCTGTTGGCCAAAGCTATCGCTTCCCAAGCTCGGGCCAATTTTATCGCTATCTCGGGGCCAGAACTGCTGAGCAAATGGGTGGGATCTTCGGAGCAAGCGGTGCGGGAGTTGTTTGCCCGAGCCCGGCAATGTGCCCCTTGTGTGGTGTTTTTGGATGAGATCGATACGCTGGCTCCGGCTCGGGGCACCTATGGGGGGGATAGCGGCGTTAGCGACCGAGTCTTGGGGCAATTACTGGCCGAACTGGATGGGATCCGGCCTCGACAGGGGG
>JBHJNR010000386.1:0-2783 GCA_050330615.1 Cyanophyceae cyanobacterium | reverse complement strand
TTCTCGCCAGTGCTGAGTGTGGCAAAGGTGGTGATACCTAAGTCCACCCCCACCGATTCAGCCCCACCCTCCAGAATTTACGGGGGTTGTATCCCATTCCCAAGGCTCAAGCGACTGCTGCCCCTAGTGCGGGTAGGTTGCTGCTCAGACTGACCAAAATGGGAATGACCAAGATTGACGGTCTACCAGGGCTGGCTCTGCAAATCCACGTGGCTGGCAGGGGAGATCTCAATGGGTTGAAATGGCATGATCATGACTGGCACACGAGATACCATCGGGCCAGTGGGCTGCTCAATCCAGACAGGACAGGTCAGAGGTTGCCAACCCAGGGATCCATAAAACGCCTGCTTGGCGGGACTGCAAAACAGGATTCCGGTCTCCACCTGCCACTCCTGTTGAAAAACCTGAACCACATGGCGAAGCAGTTGACTGGCTAATCCCTGCCGCTGTGCCGATGGAATGGTCACCACACCGCCCACCCCCCCCACCATCAGCAGATGTTGATCCAGTTTGATCAGGTGTTTGAGGGCACCCACATGGCTGACCAACTCGCCCCCGACCGACAGCAAAAAATGCACCTCTTTGGGTCGCCACTGGATATCTAAGACATTATCGCCAAAGATATTCTCCCCCCACCCAAACAGCTGGTGGTGCTCGGCTGCCGTGAGACTATCGGTTTGGTGAATCCTGATCTGTGAGGTAACCATCACACTTGCTTACCATTGGGGTCAAAAGTGTTCCACTTGATATCTAGATCACAGATCCTCATAATAGAGCAACCTTATCTAAACGCTGACTCCATCCGTTATGCCAGACTTTCTCCCCATCGCTTACTTTGAGAACCGCTTTGTACCCTTTGGGGAAGCCAATATCTCAATTGGAACCCATGCCCTCCACTATGGAACAGCAGCGTTTGGGGGCTTGCGCGGTCTGCCGGATCCCAATCATCCCGGCCATATTTTGCTCTTTCGGCTCGACCGCCACTGCCAGCGACTGAGTCAGAGCGCCCGCTTTTTGCACTACGATCTGCCTGCCGACAAGATTGAGCAGATCATCATCGAGTTTATTCAACAGAATCAGCCCCAGGAACCCTTCTACATTCGCCCGCTGGTTTATACGTCTGATTTGGGCATCTCACCTCGTCTGCATAACGTTGAGAAAAACGTCTTCATCTATGGTTTGCCCCTAGGAGACTATCTTTCTCCCGATGGGGTCAGTTGTCGCATTAGCTCTTGGCACCGGCAGGAAGATAGCAGCCTGCCCCTACGTGGCAAGATCAGCGGAGCCTATATCACTTCATCGCTGGCCAAAACCGAGGCGGTTCAGTCAGGATTTGATGAGGCGATTTTGCTCAATGCTCAGGGCAAAGTTAGCGAAGCCACGGGTATGAATATCTTTCTGATTCGGCGTGGTCAGCTGATTACCCCAGGACAGGATCAGGACATCCTAGAGGGGATCACCCGCGATAGCATTCTCACCTTGGCCCGCGATTTTGGGATCCCTGTGGTGGAGCGTCCTGTGGATAAATCTGAGCTGCTGATCGCGGACGAATTGTTCTTGAGTGGCACTGCGGCCAAGATTACCCCGATTAAGCGGGTGGAAAACTATGATCTTGCTACGGAGCGACCAATCACCAACAAGCTCCGGGATAAGCTGACAGCCATCACCAAAGGTGAGGATCCCGACTATCAACATTGGGTCAGCCGGATCCCCCTGAGCTAAGGGAATTGCCAGCGGCCTTGTACTGAGAAATAGGTTTAAAGGCGGTGGGGCGCACCGTCTTCAAAATGCCCCTGGAGAGGTTCTGGCGGGGAGTGTTCTGCACTCTAGCCAAGACTCTGTGAATGGGGAATCTCTCGCTATACGCGAAGCATTAGCGGGATGAGCGTCAAGACTGAGACAGGGATCCCGGTACAAAGAGACTACCATCCGGCAAAATGGCCTTGTGCAGGTCGGCCCCAATCAAGTTTGCCCCACCAATTTTGGCCTCACTCAAATCTGACTCCACCAAACAGGCACCTTTGAGTTTGGCCTCCCAGAGATAAGCCCCACTTAAATTAGCCTGTCGCAGGTTCGAGAAACTCAGATCGGCAGAGATGAGACAAGCCTCCCAAAAATTGGATCCCTCTAGATTGGCCGAGATCAAGTTAGCCGAACTGAGATCGGATCCCCCTAGATTAGCCCCACTGAGATTAGCTCCACTTAATTGGGCGTAGGTTAAGGTGGCATTGCGGATCCGCACATCGCGTAGATCAGCCCCGATCAAAACGGCTGAGCTGAGATCGGATTCGTCAAAATCTCGCTCTCCATTGGCATATCGGGCCAGTAGTTCCTCACTCGTGCTGACCTTAGGCATCGAGTATCCATCCTCTCGTTATCAATATTATTGGCATAGCTGTTTGGTCCTGTCTCTTAGGACATTGTTTCTGGGCATTCGTTGTAAGTTGGGGCTGATGGTGAGCAGCTATGAAACGAACAGGTATACTCTTCATCCTAGACTTCCCTGCCAAGGGATGAGAGTTGCGACCCAAGATTGATTCTCGATTAAGGCTCGATGAATGACAGATAAATATCTTCTATCGCTGCAACCATCTCCACGGGATCCCATTGTTTGAGGCTGGCCATCAGAGCCAGACCGCCCGCGCCCACCCCTTCTTTGACATAGCCCCGTTCGTAGGCTTGCAGTTGAGGATAGCGGCTATGGGCAAAACTGAGCTGACAGGCTAGCAGCGGCACCTTCTCTACCATTTGGGCCAAGCCTACCGAGTTACCTGTGGGATCCT